>CAJXRU010000041.1 GCA_913060565.1 uncultured Gammaproteobacteria bacterium
CTATTAGTACTGGAAAAGTGCCAAATATTTGGGCGCTTGGTTTGCTTATTCTTTTACCACTTTTACGTCCATTACTTTATAAAATTCTCAATAAATCTGAACATGGTGAGTTATTGCCACTGTTTGGATTCTTCTTTGCGCTGTTAGTTGGTTATCAAGCGTTCGAGTTTGCGGGTCTAAAAGGGGATCTTGGTGCACTCATTATTGGTATGATGTTCGCGTCCCACAAAAAAGCCGGTGAATTGGCAAAGTCGTTACTTAATTTTAAAGATCTGATGCTTGTCGGCTTCTTCTTAACCATCGGACTTAATGCTCATTTATCAATGGAAGCAGCAATTGCAGCCTTGCTTATTGTATTAATCTTGCCGTTAAAAGTTGCTTTGTATTATTTAATGACAAATATATTCAGATTACGCGCTCGTACTTCGCTACTTAATTCTTTTACATTATCGAACTTCAGTGAATTTGGTTTAATTGTGTGTGCACTTGCGGCAACCTCCGGTTGGATTTCTGGTGAATGGCTTGCGGTTATGGCAATTGCTGTATCGCTTACGTTTATTATTGCCTCGCCAATCAACACCCATTCGAATGAGCTTTATGTCAAAATTGAACATTGGCTACTTAAACATGAGCGTGCTGTACGTCTTGAAGTTGAACAACCGATGTCATTGTTTCAGGCTAAAATATTAATCTTTGGGATGGGGCGTATTGGTGCAGGTGCTTACGAAACCATTGCACAACGTTATCCTACGTCGGTGGCGGGTGTAGATATAAATTCAGACAGTGTCCGCCGGCATCAAGAAAGGGGGCGTCATGTCATTATGGCCGATGCGACCGATCCCGATTTTTGGACACGCGTTAATCATTCTCAAGTAGAAATGGTTATGTTGGCTATGCCAAAACATATTCAGAATCTCACAGCGCTTGAGCAGCTAAAAGCCGCTGGCTTTGACGGACAAGTGTCTGCTATTGCAAATTATCCAGATCAACAAATGGAATTAGAGAAACTAGGTGTTCAAACAACCTATAACTTTTATTTAGAGGCAGGTAGTGGTTTCGGTGAGCACGTTACTGAAACACTATTCAAAAAAGAAGAGACATAGACTCATTTGAGAAGAGCCAATCATAATATTGGCTCTGACTGGTAATCACCGGTGGGTTATTTAATTTTCTTCAATTTAGTTTGCTGCAATTCAATTTGATAGTTATCAGCTCGATAATCACTTTTAAAACTCGGCTTTATAGCAAGCGCTTTAGCAAAAGTGGATTGGGCTAACCGAATTTTCCCTTGCTCATAATATCCAAACGCTAAACTATCGTAAGCTTGCGGTGCTTTGGGAAACAGCGCAATAAGGTATTTGAACTGATCAAAACCTTGTTGCCATTGTTGCTTCTTAATCAGCGCCATCCCTAAATCATTAATCACCCGCCCAATAAAGCCAGTATATCCTTCCTTTTTGTAGGCTGCCTGAAAAGCATTTTGATATTTTTCGTTCCCGTGCTCTTGATAAAACTTGTACGCAAAAGCCGTTGGTAGTGCTCGCACATTTGCCGACTTATTCGTGGTTAAGAATGAGTGAATCCGCTGCGAAATAAGTTCGGCGACTAAGTTATCGGTATTTGCCAATACGATAATGATCCGCTCATTTTTTAAATCGATTTCAGCGGCGCTGCTCACACCAACCCCGCCGCCATAAGCCCGCCATTGTTGGTCTTTGACGTTAAATATTTCTTTAAAGGCAGGATGTTCTTGATTAACAAGGGCGTTAGTAAAAAACAATGAACGATAAAATGTTGCTAGATCAAACGCCGTTGTTTCAACGCCACCGTCAGGGCCTGGATATTCAGTCATTGGCACACTAATCTGTGTCATATCAAATTGGTAGTGATAACGATGCGACTGACTCGGCTGATCTTTATCAGGCATAAATGATGTATTCTTTAATCCTAGTGGCTGAAATATTTGTTCGCTAAGTAAAGTATCGAATGATTTATTAGACACTTTTTCTAACACCGCGCCTAAAACTATATAGCCATAATTGGAATAACGCCTTTTTGTCCCAGGTTCAAACAATAAAGGTTCGTTCTTTAAAATCTCTAGTTTTTCAGAAACTGTTTTGAACTGTAACGGATCGGCGCGATAAACGGCAGTAAATGCCCCTGAAAACCCAGAACGATGCTCAATCAGTTGACCGACGGTGATGTTGTTGAACGAAGCTTGCTCAAGGTTAAGTTCATACATTGCTAACGTATCGTCTAGGCGTATTTCCCCCGCAATTACCTGTTTTAAAACCAATACCTTAGTGAAGTCTTTCATAATTGAACCGAGACTAAACTTTGTTTTTGCGTTGTTAAGTATTTTGCTTTTGGCGTTGGAGTAGCCGAACGATTTGTCATATATAACGTTGTTGTCATCGGTCACTAACACATTGCCGCGAAACCAATTAAGATCGGTATATGACTTTACTAGATTGTCAGTATGTACTTTAATCTGAGAAATTGTTGCTGGGGAGGCCAGTTGTTGGGCATTTGCTTGATAAAAAGGCAAGCAAACCAATATTGTTGTTACAGCAGCGCGAAGAAACATAGCAAATCCAATTGCAAAAATTAATGTTGGCAGGCTAACAAATCACTGCCAACATTTCTACGCGCTTTCAGGCTAATTTGTAACCTAAAATTAGCTATCTTCTTTCTGTGCTGATTTATCTTCTGAAGGACGATTTTTTTCACACAAACCGATCAGAAAATTACGCAACATTTGGTCACCACAAGGCTTATATTGACGAGAGCCTGGCTTTCTGAAGAATGCGCTCATTTCTGACTTTGAAAATTTAAAATCAGCGATTTGCATAATTTCAGATAAATGCTCTTCACGCAGCTCTAATGCCACTCTAATTTTCTTTAGAATAAGATTATTGTTGATGCGCACTTTAGCATTTGATGGAGCAGGGGCTTTCGCTGGATCTGCTGGACCACGTTTACTGATGATCAAGCCATCTAAAAATTGCTCTAAGACAACGTCACTACATTCAATAAAACCATCTTGCTGCTCACGTTTTAACAGGCCACTAATGGTGGTTGCCTTGATTGTTACATCAACAAGTTTAAACATCTCAACCATGCTTGCTTCACGCAAGTTGAGTGCATAACGTAAGCGACGTAGTACGAGGTTATTTATCATGGAATTTACCCTTTGAAAATTTAGCGCAAAATAGCACAATGGCTCTAGTTTTAATATCTTTTTATCGTAAAGTCGTTAATCGGCACACTTAAATTTGTTTTGTGAGATCAAAAGCTAAGTAGCAATTGTAAAACATCTTGAAAGCGCCTAAGATCGCCGTTAATTATTTCTAATTTAGAGCCTGTTATGACAAATCAACTTTACTTTGTTTTTGATTCACATTGTCCGTGGAGCTACGCTAGCTTACCTTTGGTTAATGAAATTGCCAAAGCGTATCCTGATATGGAACTCCATCTATGGCACGCCGCACATTATGCAGGTAAAGACAGCCCAAGCAAGAACCTAATCGACGCTGTTAAAAGTGATTCTGTTGTAAAATTCTCAAAAGATTACGAAGCGAATTTAGGCCGCAAGAAGAACTCACAAATTGCAGCTAATGTCATGTCGTGGCTAACGAATAAACAGCCTCAACACGCGTTGAATGTACTCAATTCAATCATGCAGCAACATTTCGTTGAAAACAGTGACATGGATACGCCGTCAAACTTTGAAGACATCATGACAGATCTAAAACTGTCACCGCCAGCAAAAGCTTTCAAAGACAAGTTGAGTAATGATGCTCAGCAAATAATCGAAGATATTGGTGAGATCCAAGAACTTATCCGTATGCGCTCATTTCCAATTATGTTGTTAGCAATGGGCGATAACGCTGTATTACTCGACCATTCTCACTATCTAAAGCATCCCGCTAAGATTGTTGAAGCGGTTAAATTAGAGCTAAACAAATAGAAAGTTTAGTGCCAACTTATTGTTTTAATAATACATAATATATTTGACAACTATTCCATTTAGCCCTATAAACGTAGCTACTACTACTGGTCTAAATGGAATTTTTAATGAAACTCATCCCCCTTGTTACAGCCCTTGCACTGAATTTATCGCTAATATCTGACCACGTAAGTGCGCAGACTACATCTTCAGCAAAACCTGCAACTTCAATTGCCCAAGCGAGTCAGTTATCACTGAGTAATATTCAACACGAAAATTTAGTTCTACTAGGTCAAGTATGGGGATTTTTAAAATATCATCATCCAACGATTGCCAGTGGTAAGTTGGACTGGGATCAAGAGTTAGTTCAGTTTTTACCTCAGTATCTAGCATTGAAAGAGACCGATGCTCGTAATAATCTACTTGTTGCATGGATTGATAAACTTGGGGCTTTGGCTCTTTGTACCGACTGTAAAAAAACCGCTGAAGATGCCGTTATTGTTCCTGACCACCAATGGCTTTATCAGACCGAGATATCGACAACTTTACGTCGTAAACTCCATGAAATTTACATTAGTCGACACCAAGGGCCACAACATTACGTTGTAACTTCTGACGTTGGTGGCCCTACATTTTCCAATGAAAAGCCTTATAGAAAAGATGTCTACCCTGATCCTGCGCACAGACTCATTGCTCTCTATCGCTATTGGAATATGATTCACTATTTCTTTCCTCATAAAGATATTATGGATAAAGATTGGAATAGGGCGCTTGGTAATCATTTGTCAGATATTTATTTAGCTAAGTCAGGCGCGGAATATCAATTCGCGGTAGCCAGTTTAATCACTGACATTGATGACGGGCATGCGTTTTTAGGGGGCTTATTTGAGTTCCATAGTGCAAAAGGTATAAACTTTCCTCGATTTAGCACTCAAATCATCAATAACAAATTGATCGTAACTGACTATTACGATAATGCATTAAAAACAGAGCCTAAGTTAGCGATTGGTGATGAGATTACTTCAATTGATGGCGCCACAATAATTGAAATGATTAACGAACGAAAAGCATATATTCCGTCGTCTACTGAACAAGGGCTATTAAGAAGTGTGGCTGTTGACCTAGTTCGTGCTGATAAAAATGAGCTAACCGTAGAATATGTACGAAATGGAAAGACACTTGATGTTGTAGTGCCATTATATAGCATTGAAGAATCTGGAATATTTAATCCACCTAAAACTGAGCCTATCGGTTATGAGGTACTAGAAAATAATATCGGTTACGTCGCACTGTCAAATGTGAGCCCAGATCAAATAGAATCAATTAAGTCTGAACTTAGCGATACAAAATCACTAATTATTGATATTCGTGGCTACCCGAAAGGATTCATACTGCATAGCTTGGCTGGTTGGCTTATTGAGAAGAAAACACCGTTTGCTCGATTCACAGCATTTGACATAAACAATCCCGGTGAAATAAACCATTCAATAACCGATTATATTGAGCCAGTCGGTAAGCAATATAAAAATCCCGTTGTTGTATTGGTCAATGAATATTCAGTTAGCCAAGCCGAATATACAGCTATGGCGTTACGCGTAACAGGACGAGCAACTTTAATTGGACGGCCAACCGATGGTAGCGATGGAGATATGTCAGTGATCAGATTACCTGGCAATATAACCACTGGTTTTTCAGGTATGGGCGTATTTTATCCAAACGGAGAACCAACCCAACGAATTGGCATTATTCCAGATGTCATTGTTGAGAAAACTGTCGCTGGTATCAAAGCATCGGAAGATGAAGTATTAGTTGCAGCACTGAAATTTATTGCAGAGAAACATTAATCAGCAATGACGCTACGTGAAATCTATAAGGGTAAGATACACAATTTGTATCAAAATTCACGTAGCGTCGCATAAAAAACAAGCTTACCATTAAGAAAAATTTAGTTATTCAAATACTTACAATCGTTTTAATACAGATGATTTGTTATCTAATTAAGGTAAGGCACAAAAGGTTATGAAACATTTAGCGTCAATAGCGTTGGTAATATCAATCACCATGAGCTATCAAGTTACAGCGAGTGATATCTACACCGTTTATTTAGTACGACATGCTGATAAAGACACCATTGATAAAACTAATCGCGATCCAATTTTAACAATCTGCGGTGAGCAACGTGCAAAGCAATTAGCAACTATGCTCAAACATATTGAAATCAATACCATCTATTCAACAGACTATAAACGAACGCAAGCGACAGCGGCACCAGTTGCTCAGTCTAAATCGTTAACGGTGACATCCTATAATCCAAGAAACCTCGATACGTTGACCAATGAGATTGTGAAAAAGAAATCCAGCGCGTTAGTTGTCGGTCACAACAGCACAACTAATGTCGTCGCTGGAAACTTAGCGGGAATGGCGCTGCCGGCAATAGACCATGAAGAATACGACAGGCTTTATCAAGTAACGATAACCAACAGTGGTGCCAAGCTACAATTATTAAATCAAGGCTTTGTCTGTAATGATAAGTAATCCTCTATTACGTATCACACGCAGGTGCGCATAATCTATATTATGTTAAATTGGGTTTATATGATTATATAGCTGAGATTACGGGAGCGTTAGATTGCAACAGATAGCTACCCTCAAATTGACACAGCGCGCTTTATCTAATGTCCAATACTTAAGAGTATTGGACATTAGGGTTCGCTAGCTTTTATAATGCGTTCTTTATTTATGATTTATCTTTCATGCCATCTCCACTCATTGTCACGCCATTAATCGATACCTTCGATAATCTTAAAACTCAACGCCGGCTCCTAAATGATGATGAGCTTCAACATGAGTATCCAGACTTAGCTAGTTTTTTGAATAAAACGATTCGTGACGTTCACGCCGCCAATAAAGAACTCTCTTTTGTGATGGAGTTTCTTTATATTATGGGACGTAAATCTAACGGCACCTACTTACGTTTTAGAAATGAAATTGAGCGTTGGTGCTTATTCTGTTGGCAACATAATGACAAAGGCATCTTCGATGTTACTCGCAAAGACATCGAAGCTTATATTGATTTTGTGTATCAGCCCGACAAAGCTTGGATTGGCACGTCTGTGCAACAACGATTTTTAGTTAAAAATGGTCAATCAGTGTCAAACCCTAAATGGCGTCCTTTTGTTGCAAAACTAGCAAAGTCATTAACGAAGAAAAATCCACTTCAAGTTGCACAACCTGATGCTTATCGTCCGTCACAAGAATCGTTAGTTTCGACTTTTACTGCACTTAGCGTGTTGTATCAGCACGCGCAAATGGAAGAAGTCTGCGATAAAAACTACGTGCCTGTCGTCAAGAAAAGCTGTCCTTATCTCATTAAACAAGTGCAACGGAAAACGCCAGACACCCTAAGCCAATTGCAATGGGAATATGTACTAGGCATCACCAAAGATGCTTGTGATGAATCACCGAAATTTGAGCGTAATTTGTTTGTGATCGCTACGCTAAAAAGCTTATATCTTCGAGTTTCTGAGCTGTCTGAACACGCTAAATGGTCACCACGAATGTCAGATTTCTCAATAGATAATGACGGATTCTGGTATTTAACGGTATTCGGTAAAGGCAATAAAATCCGTGATGTGACCGTGCCTCCAGCATACATGCCCTATTTAAAACGTTATCGATTATCACGCGGATTGTCATCACTGCCCTCGCCTGATGAAGATTCATCGATGCTCAATAAACTGCGTGGCAACGGTAATTTAACGTCACGTCAAATCAGACGGATTGTCGAAGAAAGCTTTGACTTAGCCATCAAAGCACTGCAAAAAGACGGTTTTGAAGATGACGCCAACTACTTAATGGCCGCCACAACCCATTGGCTCCGTCATACTGGCGCGACCGAGGATGCAGGTAGCCGTCCACTCAAACACCTAGCGGATGAATTGGGTCATGCCTCATCAGAAACCACAGACAAAAATTATATTCAGAGTAATATCAAAGACAGAGCGCGTTCTGGCCAACACCGTAAAGTTTAGAGATACATGAAGCTCCAATAGAAAGTATAAAAACAAATAATCAAATGAATGAGAAAACACATATGCATGACATTAATGGAACAGACAAGGTAATTAGTGGCGACGAAGCTAGCAAGTTGCTTCTCAAAGGGCGAGATGTATGGAATAAGTTTTTTGATTCACGTAAAGACTACAAAGTTGATTTTTCTCACTTTAATTTCTTAGATTTTAACCTCGAGAATAAGCTGTCTAAAACTGACTTTTCAGGTTTTATATTTCCAGATGGTGGTGTCAACTTTGGAGGGGCAACATTTAGGCTCAAGACCGTAACATTTAATAGTGCAGATTTTGGTAACGGCGATGTTTCATTCTTTGGGATGCAAGTAATAGAGGTTGCAAAGCTTGATTTTGAAGGCGCTCGCTTCGGTAATGGAAACGTTGACTTTGCTGAAACGAATTTTATATGTAATAACATTTCCTTTTTTAATACGAAATTTGGAAGTGGACGCGTGTCTTTTGATTCTTGTAAATTCGAAGGCTTTAATAATGAAAATATTTCACTAAGATTTAATCCTATTAAATCAGAGCTAGTCTCTTTAAGTTTCACATATTCGTCGTTAAAGAATCTAACACTGAGTTTTGATTTCTCACTGAACTCTAACTGTGAATTCTTATTTAATTGTCTTCAAGTTGAAAATTCGCAAGTCTATTTTCACAACTGCGATTTTGGAAACGAATTGGTAGATTTTTCGGGTACTGACTTTTCAAACTCTTTTTTTGTGGTTCGTAGGTCTAACTTTTTGGATAGTGAAACAACGTTTCAACACTGTATATTCGCGCAAGAACACTCAATTTTTCAAGACGTAACTTTTGGAAATGGTAACGTAATCTTCGCTCATACACGCTTTAATATTCCATATTTGAATTTTGGTTCAGTAGATTTCGGTTCGGGAAAAATAGATTTTAGCAATAGTGATTTTGCTGACGGTCTAGTTGTTTTTTCTAAATCGAAACATGCGCAAACTAGGATCTACTTTGAACATGTTAATTTTAAGAACAGTTTGTTGATGAATTCTCTTGAGGGAAGTCAAGATATTCTTGAGTTAAGCTTTAAACATTCTTCTTTTGGATCGGCCTTTGATTTAAGTAACAACAATTTTCGTTGCTTTCCAGACCTAACCAACACTTCACATTCTCATCAAATATCACTACGTTCTATCGGAATAGATATTAGCAGTATACATAGCCAGCGCGCTGACTTATGCCCTGAACATGAAATCTCAAAAATTCAACGATTAAAGGAAATAGCGGACAACAATAATGACCATGATGGAGCATTGAATTTCCATGCTCTCGAACTCGAAATGCAGCGAAATCTTGAAGGTACTTCTAAGTTATCTGCCTTACTGGACCGAGCATATCAACTATTTTCAAATTATGGTCGAAGCGTTTTCAGACCTTCAATTTCGCTTTTGGGAACTTGGCTTCTATTTGCAATGCTGTACTTTTGTATGGCAGATGGTGGTTCTTACTATGATGACCCAGGTCATTTAATTGGGACTGCCTTATCTTACTCTGGAGGTTACACCATTCCCTTGCTTCCAGATGGCAGATTTTCACGATTAGAAGGTCTTGATTTTCTTTTTGATGGCAAGTCTTTCGGCTGGTTACATCTTGCCAACTTTTGTCAGGGGCTACTTTCAACAGCCCTTTTATTTCTAATTGGCCTTGGGTTAAGGAATCGATTCCGAATTTAGGACTAAACCGCGTGTCTAGTAAGGTCACACGCGGTTTCATTGAAACTATTGAAAGTGTTATTAATTCGTAACAAATCAACTTAATAAGCGAGTTGAATAATAACGTTGAAACGGACTATATTGTCTTATTACAAATCTATTGGAAATCACTGTCACGCCCATGAAAAAACTAATAAAACCAATAGTTCTATTTGCACTTACTTCATTCGGTAGCGTTTCGAGTGCAACGACAATTCAAGCCATAGTCGATGATGCCCATAAAAACCAAGCATTTAACGGCGCGGTGCTGGTTATTGACGGCAATAAGGAGCAATTTAAATCGGTGTATGGCTTTGAGAGTGGTAGTCGAACTAGCCCGCTAACGCTGGAGCATCGTTTTAGCATTGGTTCTATTTCTAAAGAGTTTCCTGCGGCTGTCATTCATCAGCTAGTGATGGAAAAGAAGTTAACGCTTAAACAACCAATTGCTGATTTTATTCCTGCATTACCAGCGTGGAGTAAAACAATAACGATTGAGCATTTACTAAATTACACCAGCGGACTTCCCGACTTTCCGTGGCAAGAGAATATTAATGACCAAGAAGTGATGAGAGCGGCGACTGAAATTGAGTCGCTGAATTCCCTATCCGGTCAAAAATATCACTACAGCTATTACAATAATTTCTTATTGGCCAAGGTCATTGAGGCTGTAACAAAAAAGGGATTTAACCAAGTTCTTAAAGAGCGTGTGTTTATTCCAAATATGATGAACAATGCTGTTAATAGCTTAAACCCACCGCAAGATGGTTTAGCTATAGCGATGGCATTTAACAAAAACTTCAAGAACGATCACTTTCCTGTTGCGGTCACTGGACCCGGAGTTTATCTGACGATTGAAGACTTAAGACGTTGGGGCCAAACGCTGTTTGAGGCAGAAGCTTTATTGACGGATTTTGCAAAGCCACCATTGAATAGTCGTTACAAAAATGGTTTTGGCAAAAATCAATCGGCATTTGGTAACGTTAAGTTCGTTGACGGTCATGTGACCGAAATCTTTCATGACGGCAGCCATTTAAATTTTCATTCAGTTTTTTATATTGATCGCACTAAGCAGCGGTTAATTATCGTGTTATCAAACAATAAAGCCAACAATGATATATTCTCATTGCGCGATAAAATTTTAGACTTGTTGAACGAACAAGCCAAAAAGTAAGCGCCGTCATTCAAAAACAGGGCAGTAGATAACTGCCCTGTTCACTCCTTCCTTAGCGATCCAACCATTAAATTCTCCGTAACTTTGCAAAAACCAAGATCCTATCTTAGGCTTAATCAAGGAACACTCTTCAGTCTAAAGGACTAGTTAATGCGATAGGTAAACGGGGTGACACATGAATATTAGAAATACGAGAGGGTTTTCATTACTCGAGCTAATCGTTGTCATTATTGTACTGTCCATTATCGTCATCACTGCCTATGCCCGTTATGTTGACTTAAGAAATGAAACTTATATCGCAACTAACACTGCTATGACTCGTACTTACAATGCTGCTATAGAATCCGCCCACTTACGATGGACGATAGAAGGTGCGCCTGGAAGAATCCAAGATTTAGCGGTATTTGGAGAAAATATACTGGATTTAAACAGCAATGGTTGGCCAATAGGCATAAATAAAGGCTCAGCCAACGACAATATTGGGCGGCAAGCTCAAGGTTGTAGCTCATTATGGAACTACCTAATGACAACTGGCCCTCGCTCTGCAGTTAACACTTCTGAAGATTATCAATCTTATCGCCATAGCGGTAATTTACAATGCTCTTTTATTCTACGTAGTAATGGCGACACGAATACTAGAATTAACGCACAATTAGGGGTTATCTATAATTCAAACACGGGTGAAGTTGGAGCATGTGGATCATTGGAAAACATTCCTTGCTAGTGTCTGTTTAGTGATTGCGATTCCATAGATAGGGTATGGCATGTTATTGGGCAACAGCGGTTGACTCGTTGACCCAATTTACTTTAGATTGCCTTAAGTTATGTCTGAAAAATCACTTTCAACATCACGATTCCATGCTTGAGGTTGAGACGAATTAAATCGAGATATAGTTTTCTCACTATCGCCTTTAAGTACGTAATAATCACCTTGGTAGATTTTCCAGCGACATAAATCGATGGGGGTGACTTCTGAGGCATTTATGCAATCCACTGCCTTAGATTTTTCCAACCCTGCTGCAACGAGTTCTGAACAAAAAAACTTACTAAAATCTTCTTGATTATGTCCGACATCTGCTTGTCCAAACATCAGTTTTTCGACGACATCTACTGCTGATGTCAAGGCTTGTGATAAATCATAACTAAGATTCTTATCCGCTTGATTGTATAGAAATTCAAAAAACGCATTAACATCGAATCTACTCTCTCGAAGTTCGTCTGATAATGGCAACCACCAAACTTCGCCGTCATAGTCGTCTAAGACTTGGCTAAATCGGCTAACGCTTACCCCTTTCTTACCCGTCGATTCAATGATTTGATTGAAAAACAGGCCATTATCGTCTTCGGTTATTTGTGTTTTGAGGATAACGCCAACATGTGATACGTCTGAAAAGGTTACCAATTTGATGATTTTTGAAAAGGCACTCGAACCGCCGAAAGCGATAACATCGCCAGGTTTCATGAGCTCACGTGCTTGTTGATAGTCAATAGATATAGCTGTCATTCTTCATCCTTCCTTGTCATTAAAAAATGTTAATGACAGCTACTTTATTACTAATTTTATTTAAAAACTAGTTTTAACGCATGAGGAATTGATACTTCTGGATTGGCCATATGATCGGCATCGTCATTGATGGCAGTTACAAGCTTAATTCGTTGTGGTAATTGTGATTCTAAAAATGGTTTAAAGCCATCAAACGAGTTCTTAAAACGCTGACGCTCTTTGCCTCCAACACTTAGATAAACAAATTCAAGTGAGTTATTTTTTACAATATTTTTGATAAAATCTTGGCTTAGTTTATCTTCTTTATTTGACGCATCAGGGATATTGCCAAAGCTGGGGCTAAATATAAAGATCCCCTTAAACAAATCAGGATGCTGACTTAATACATAAGAAGTAAATGCGCCGCCCCACGAATGTCCCATAAAATAACGCGTGTCATTAACTGAATATTCTTGCTCGATCTTAGGGATAAGTTCGTTGGTAATAAATGATAGAAAGTTGTCTCCATTACCCGCGCGGCGGTTTTCGCCACGGCCAAGCTTTTGATAACTTGGCGTGAAATCATATCCTCGACGAATGTTGGCGATAGCAACGACAATTGGTGCTTGCTTGCCCGCATCGCCTGCCAACTTGTCAACTTGTTGTGCGACTAATTCATCGTCATTACCAGCGTCTAACATATAGATTACAGAATATTTTTTTAAATCGTTTTTATCGTAGTCTGTCGGTAAATAGACCAAAAAACTGCGATTCTCGTCTAAAACGTCAGACTTCAATGACTTCTGTTCTGTAGGCGATACAGCGTTCGCTAACGAACTCAAGCATAAACTGGCAGTAATTATCAGGCTTGTTAACAATTTACTCATTGCAATTCTCATCTCACATATATTGGAATGATTACAATACATTAGCAGCGCGCTATCGCTAGCGTAAATTTGTATAGAAATGTGTCAATAGGATTTTAAATCACGCGAATTTAAAGATTGACTAGACCTATATCAAATAAGTCATCGAAGGTTAAAAAATTTAAAACAACGTTGATCTTTGTCAATTTGAGCGTATAGTTTCAGTAATTACTGAAACTTCAGAAGGTAGTATCAAAATGATAATTGCACCTAAATTAGAATCCTTTGTTATGCACTGCGGCGAAATGGGCAGTCGTTGGGGATTTAATCGTACCGTTGGCCAAATGTATGGTTTGATGATTATTAGCGAAGAGCCATTAACCGCAGTTGAAATCGCAGAAACCCTTAATATTTCTCGCGGCAACGTCTCCATGGGCATCAAAGAACTTCAATCATGGCGGCTCATTAGCATCAGTCATAAACCTAAAGACCGCAAAGAATATTATGCACCAGCCGGTTCAATTTGGGATATGGCAATCCGTGTTTTTGAAGAGCGTCGAAAACGGGAAGTTGACCCTACTCTTTCAGTTTTACGCGACAATTTGCTTGATGAGCCCACTAACGCCAAAGAAACTTACGCACAACAACAGATGCTAGAGATTCACGACTTATTAGAGACCGTAACCCAATGGGCTGGCGAATTGCAGACGATGAACCCAGACAACCTTAATACACTCATGAAACTTGGTTCTGGTGTAAGTAAGGTGTTGGATATTAAAGATAAGCTATTGGCCAATAATAAATAGGAGGCGTCATGATTGAAGAAACGTTGATGTTATCGCGGATTCAGTTTGCCGCGAACATTAGTTTTCATATTCTATTTCCAACAATTACGATTGCGCTCAGTTGGTTTTTAGTATTTTTTAAAGTCAAAGCGAACATGACTGACGATCCCGTGTGGATGCGGATGTATCGATTCTGGGTAAAAATATTTGCCCTTTCCTTTGCTATTGGCGTCGTTACAGGTGTCACGATGTCGTTTCAGTTTGGCACGAATTGGCCTCACTTTATGGAACGTGTTGGTAATATCGCAGGTCCATTATTAGGTTATGAAGTGCTCACCGCATTTTTTCTCGAAGCATCGTTTTTAGGAATTATGCTCTTTGGTATCAAGCGTGTGCCACCTGTTGTACATACAATAGCCACTATCGTTGTTGCCATCGGCACTAGCTTATCGGCATTTTGGATTCTTGCTCTGAATTCTTGGATGCAAACCCCGCAAGGTTTTGAAATGATTGATGGCGTGGCGTTTCCAACTGATTGGTGGGCAATTATTTTTAATCCGTCATTTCCTTATCGCTTAATGCATATGTTAATTGCGTCAGGACTCACCGCATCTTTCTTGATTGCTGGTATTAGCGCTTATCGATTACTTAAAGGCGATAATAAACGCGCGCCGACTAAAGCATTAAAGATAAGCTTAACGGCGGCGTTAATTTTAACAACGTGTCAGGTTTATGTGGGTGATATTCATGGATTAAATACCTTAAAGCACCAACCTCAGAAAGTTGCGGCGATGGAAGGTGTTTGGGAAACTCAAAAAGGCGTTCCATTATTACTTTTTGCGATGATTGATGAAGAGAACCGTGAAAATCACTTTGAAATAGCTATCCCAAATCTAGCAAGTTTTATTTTAACCCATGACATGAACGGTGAAATTAAAGGACTTAATGAGTTTAAAGGTAATCATCCGCCTGTGGCACCTGTGTTTTATGCGTTTCGTCTGATGGTTGGCCTAGGCTTCCTAATGCTGGCTGTTGCGTGGACTGCCCGTATCTGGCTAATGAAACGGGACGAGTTACCACCTTGGTTGTTGAAAGTTCTTGTGCTAATGACTTTCTCAGGCTGGATTGGAACACTGGCTGGTTGGTATGTGACAGAAATTGGCCGTCAGCCTTGGTTAGTTACTGGTGTGCTATCTGTCCGAGATGCAGCTACTGATATAGCTCCCGAGAATGTGATGATTTCACTTGTAGCCTACTTGGTCATCTATGTTGTGGTGATGTGGGCTTATCTACATACGTTACTCACGATGTCGCGACGAGCAATTGAAGTCGAAGAAATTAGTGACAACGAATACTATTCATCTGCAATGGTTAAGAAGGAAGCATAAGATGTTTGAACAAGAAACTTTAGCGGTAATCTTCGCGGCGTTAATGGCATTAACCGTTATTCTGTACGCCATATTAGACGGCTATGATCTTGGGGTGGGCATGTTAATACCACTTAAGGACGAAAAGCAAAGCGACACGATGATCGCATCTATTGGTCCATTTTGGGATGCCAACGAAACTTGGCTGGTGATGGCGATGGGACTTCTCTTTATTGCTTTCCCATTGGCCCATTCAATTGTATTTAAAGCGTTGTATTTACCAACCTTAGTATTGTTGATTAGCCTCATCCTCAGAGGTATTGCTTTTGACTTTAGAGCGAAGGCGTTATTTGCCCACAAGCCGTTATGGGACCGCGCCTTTAAGTTTGGTTCGCTCTTTGCCGCGCTCAGTCAAGGCTACATGTTGGGTCAGTATATTGTTGGTTTTGATAACAGTGCGATGTCAATTATGTTTAGTTTAATTAGTGCTGTTGGTGTAGCAATTGCCTATACACTCATTGGCGCAGCTTGGTTAATCATGAAATGCGAGGGGGAACTGCAAGCACGTGCAATTAAATGGTTTTACAAAGCGCTTTTTGTTAGCTGGTTAGGCGTAATTGCTGTATCGATTGTTAACCCATTGGTTAACGATGATGTATTTAATCGTTGGTTAACAACTCCCGCGTATTGGGTTTTGCCTATCTTATGCGGACTTTGTTTTGTAGTTGCGTTGTTCGAAATTCGTAAGATGATTGCCAGAAAGGCAGTTAATGAAAATGATGACAATCGTTGTTGGAGTCCATTTGCGTTGACGGTGGCTATTTATCTACTTTGCTTTGTTGGCATAGCCCTTAGTTTCTATCCAGATATTGTGCCTGGTCAGCTAACAATTTGGGAATCTGTTGCTGCGCCGCAAGCACTCAATTTCATTTTGTGGGGGGCAATTATCGTGATCCCGACAATCATTTTATATACCATTTTTTCTTACCGAGTGTTTTGGGGTAAAGTATCTCCATTGCAATATTACTAGCATAGAAAAATGGCGCTTAATGAGTTAAGCGCCATTCCAATCGATCAAATATTTATTCTATTCTACTTCTAACATTTCACGTTTATCTTGTGACCAAGTTACGTGATATTTTTTACCTGCTGGCTTATCCACTCGTTCAAATGTATGTGCGCCAAAGAAGTCTCGTTGAGCCTGCAACAAGTTCGCTGGCAATGTTTCCATACGATAAGAATCATAATAGGCCAACGCTGAACTAAACGCGCCGCAAGGAATGCCATCGATGGTTGCTTTTGCAATCGCTTGACGCCAGTTATGCTGATGCTTTGCAATCTCACCTGCGAAATACTCGTCGAGTAGTAAATTACCTAAGTCACTATCGCGATCATAAGCGTCAGTGATCTTTTGTAAAAAGGCTGCGCGAATAATACAACCAGCGCGCCAAATTTTCGCGATTGAACCAAAATCAATTGGCCAATTTTGTTCACGCGCTGCCAACTTAATTAACTGGAAACCTTGCGCATAAGCGACAATCTTAGAACAGTAGAGTGCGTCATGGACTTGCTCTATGATACTGGCGTGCTCAGTGGTTTTAACAGGTGTGATTTCCGGACCTTTGAGTAATTTAGCGGCTCGAATACGGGCATGTTTAAGCGTTGATAAAGAACGAGCAAACACAGACTGCGCGATGGTTGTCGCTGGCGCGCCAACTTGTAATGCACTAACAGCAGTCCAAAGTCCAGTGCCCTTTTGACCTGCCTTATCAAGGATCACATCAACTAATGGTAACTTTGTTTCGTCGTCAAATTCACGAAGGACTTCGGCACTGATTTCCATCAGGTAACTGTTTAATATTCCGTTATTCCATTGCTCGAATATTTCAGCAATTTGGATTGGGGTCATTTTGAGTGACTCACGCATGATGTGGTATGCCTCGCATATCATCTGCATGTCAGCGTATTCAATACCATTGTGAACCATTTTTACATAATGACCGGAACCCGCTGGACCGATATAAGTTGCACAGGGTTCGCCAACCGTTAATGGTTGGTCATGGCTAGTGCGCTCTAATGCGCGACCAGTCTCAGGATCAACTTTAGCAGCAATGGCATGCCAAACCGGTTCAATTCTCGCCCATGCATACGGATCGCCGCTTGGCATTAATGAAGGTCCAAATCTAGCGCCGACTTCCCCACCTGAAACGGCTGTTGTGAAGAAATTAAATTGACCGCGATAACGTTTTTCTCGTTCGACGGTATCAGTCCACAAGCTATTACCGGTGTCGACAATAATATCGTCAGCTTTAATTCCTGCGTCAATTAACTTACCACATACGTCATCAACGGGAGCACCGGCGGGAATTGAGAGAATAATAAGATGAGGTGCGGTCAGCTTGCCTAACAGTTCTGTAAATGAATGACATGGCACGATACGAGGACTGTCTGTGGTATTTTCATTGGCGTCTGCCGCCAAAACGTCATCGACCTTCTGGTGATCTAAATCGAAAGCAGCAATTTTGTAACCGTTATCAGCGAGGTTTAGCGCAAGATTTTTCCCCATCACGCCTAAACCAATAAACCCAATGTCACAATGCGCATTTTGTTCTGTCATTTTCATACCTTAATGCAGAGGATGGATAGATTGGCGCGGAGTATAACTTAATTATGATGTAAAAATAATACTAACTTTAGAAATTCTTAAACTAAATGTACGGCTAATAATGTGCTTAACATCATATTTATGCGTTTAGCGTTAAGCTTATGTGTAATTAAGTTACATAATTGTGATATTCCTACTAGATACCCCCTTATTTTAAATTAGCTTCATTATAAAATTGCGAGCAATAAATATTCTTGTCATCAAGTTAATATTCACGCTATATTATTTTGACATTTTTTTACTTAAGCGATTGAAGTATGAGCCAATTATTAGATCTTGATTTTATGGTGACCTTGCTAGGCCTCTTTGGGATCGCAGTGTTTGCGGTGTCGGGCGCATTAGATGCGGCACGTAAGGAAATGGATATACTGGGATTTATGTTAATTGGTACGGTGACAGGTCTAGGCGGCGGTACAATTCGTGACGTGTTATTAGGTAACGTGCCAGTTTATTGGATCATGGACGCAACTTATGTTGGCCTCTGTATGCTCATGTCATTAATGACCTATTTCGTCGCTCCTATGCTCGAATCACGAACCAAAGCATTAATCTGGATGGATGCTTTAGGACTGGCGCTATTTTGTGTAACCGGCACTCAAATCGCTGCATCACTTGGTGCGCCGCCGCTCATCTGTGTTTGTATGGGCGTTGTAACGGCATCATTTGGCGGTATTATTCGCGACGTTCTCTGTGGTTATGATCTGGTCCTTAGTAACCGTGAACTTTATGTAACGACAGCCGTGGCCGGCGGCTCTATCTATTGGTTATTACATTGGGTTGGTGTTGTAGAAAGTATTGCTATGTTAGGCGGGTTCTTAGCAGCGTTCGGTTTGCGAAGCGCTGCCATCATTTGGGGATTGTCACTCCCCTCATATCAGTCAAAACGTTAGTACTAGATATTAATGGTGAGTTTGTCTAGTTCAAATTCTTGATCCATCAATTGGCCTATGATGTTTTCGCCACATAAATGGTGCGCATACTGCATGTGTAGACAACGTACTTTTGTCCAATTGGTAATGCCGCCGATACCATATTGATCGAACAGTTTTATGTATTCTAGTTCTTCAAGGCGCGCCCTGTCTTCTGGTAACATGGCGTCCCAACGGGATTTAACGTATTGCTGGTGATTTTTATAAAATGTTTCCCTTAAATCGTCTTCTTCCATGATGCGCTGTTCAATATGCTTGGTCCAGCCATTAGTCTCAATCTTATTAATGGCTTTATGAAGATCTTTAGAACACAACCAGTACATAGTCGGAAATGGTTTATCCGCCACTAAGCTTCGTGTTTGTAAAACCGTTGGAATTTGGTTTTCCGTCTGATGAGCTATCTTAATAATTCCACGAGGTGTACGGCCTAGCTGTTGATTAATAATTTCTAATTGATGTTCAGTAAGTTGACAATTTGACATTGAAATAGATTCTTTTGGTAAATTTCGCGAGATTATACCGATATTTTTTGTGGTTTTAACTGAAATTGTTGTATGTTCTGGTAATATTCGCGGCATTAATTTGATCGCAGTAACATTAAGGGTAAAAATTGCAGTTAAAAGATATTGATAAAGCGACCTATCGACAGCATTTTAAATACACTACTTTTGCAGTGATTGCCGCATTGATGATTGGAGCGCTGAGTATTTCATCAATCTTGATTCTTTTCGTTGGTGATGTTGACGGCAGTAACTTCAATCTGAATTTAGCAGGGGTTATTATTAGTGTTGTTATCCTTGCTATCGTTGCTAGTCAGATAAAATCAAAGCCGTACTTTGCTGAGATACTATACGTATCGCGTTTGAAGTTTGAGCTTTCTCATATCAACCGCAAATTAAAAGCCGTTGAAAAATCAGCAAAGAACAACAACACAACAGCATTTGATGTTCTTGCTTTTTATTACCAAGCCACACGACAAGTTTGGACCCTCGACGATAATATGCTTACGATGAGTGAATTAAACAGTAAAGAATCGATGTTTTTTGACCAAATAAATCAAGTAAACTTTCAAGCGGACGCTAGCCGTTATTCTCGTGATCTATTAACGCAATTTTCTTAAGGATTTTACGTGCATCAGTTAACCAACGAACAAGAACAACAACTATCCCATTGGCTGGTCGATGAAGCGCCTAGTCAAACGCTGTGTTTAAATGCCGTCAAAGGGTATTTGTTTGCCGTCATAGCAAGCCCTGACCCTATTGAAGTTAACGATTGGCTACCGATTATTTTTAACGCAGAAACTGACAGCATTCCCGATGAGATCACGATGATTTTGGCGCAGTTGTACAATCACACCAGTGACTTGGTGTTTGATGAAGGATATAAACTCCCCCAAGTATTAGAGTTCTCAGAGGAAATGGTTGAAGCTAACTTCCTTAGCGGTCACCCGTTACACGAATGGAGTTATGGTTTTGCGTGCGGCGCGAATTTTTATTCAAACAAATTACTCGATAACTTGACTGAGGAATCCGAAATACTTGAATCCTTTACGCTGGCTATCATGGCATTAACGTTTTTTGCAGACCGTCAGATGGCTCAAGAAGTTGTCGATAGCCAAGATGATAGTAATCTATCCGTGTTTGCACCAATTATGTATAGCATGATTGGTGATCTGGTTCCTGAATATGCACAACTCGTTGAACAAGCGGCATTGAGCACAGGGCTATACGATTTTGAGGAATCAGAAGGTTGGGGTGAAGAGTAATACTTTTTACCTATCTTCTGCTAAACTTTAATTACCGACCTATTGTGATGAGGTGATATATGCATTTAGACCTTGATATTCATAACTACTATGAAAAGTTGATGATAGAACATCTGATTTCCCATCCTGAGTACAGTGAGTTTGACAAAGAGTTTATGGCAGATGTTTGTTGCCTCGCTTTAACCCAGCTCCCTGCTCGCTATATCCGCCATGAAATTGATATGTCGTTCTATCTAAGCTCTGACGATCGACTTAAAATGGATTATCAAGTTGATAAAGCGGTGAAATCTGCCATTGCCTATTTACGCAATAAAGCGCAGCATAGACCTAACGCTGCACGGTAATCGATTGTTCGAAGTATTGAGTTTTCCCGTTTTCTTGCCAGGTCAATGATAAGCGCCATTGCATCACTGGCAACGCACAGGCACCGAGTAGAACTTTAGTCGAATACGCCGTCAAATCCTGATTATTCGACGTAAAAAACAACGGTACTTTACCCATATCCATCGAAATTCCGGTAAGCTCTCCCTTAATATTTGAGACTGGGTGATCAAATGTGATCCCAACATCAAAGAGCGTTTCAGCATATAGCTCATGAGGAATCGTTAAGGTCAGTGAATCGCTCTGGAATGTATTGATTTTATGGGGCTTATCAGTTTTGTTTACGGTGTCGTAACATCCATTAAGAATAAGTAAACTGGCTAGTATAATCGGCTTCATTTCACATCTTTTTTAATTTTGATGGCCGGATTATAGCGATATTTTTGCAACTTTTTGCGTATAAAAACGTCAGTTAGCTAATATTTGTCAAAATATTTCAGAATTCTCCCTCTTCAAATTTCATCTTTGATCTAAATCAAGCTACAATACTGCCGTTTTAACGTATGATAGCGCTGCAAATTAGTCATGGTCTAACCGTAATGAAACCATCATTAATGTAGCACGGGTCCTTATGCATTTTTATAAAAATAAATAAGGTTTACAGCCGAAACTTTGAGTTCGGCATTCACAAGCAAATGTAAGCACTGGAAGCAATAAGATGAGTCACACAACTCCATCACACGCTGATTATAACTACACTGTTGTCCGCCAATTCGCGATTGCCACCGTTATTTTGGGAATCGTTGGTATGGCAGTGGGTGTATTTATTGCAGCACAGCTATACTGGCCAAGTTTAAACTTTGACACACCTTGGTTAACCTTTAGTCGGTTACGTCCGCTACATACTAACGCCGTAATTTTCGGTTTTGGTACAAGCGCCCTTTTCGCAACGTCTTATTACGTTGTTCAACGCACCTGTCAAGTCAGGTTATTCAGCGATAAAATCGCCAGCTTCACCTTTTATGGGTGGATGGCAATCATCGCGTCAGCTGTTATCACTTTACCACTTGGTTATACCTCGTCTAAAGAATACGCTGAACTTGAATGGCCAATCGATATCGCGATTGCGGTAGTATGGGTAGCTTATGCTGTCAATTTCTTTGGCACATTAATGAAACGTAAAACATCGCACATTTATGTCGCTAACTGGTTCTACGGTGGTTTCATCCTAGTTGTTGCTGTACTACACATTATCAATAGTGCTGCGATACCAGTATCTTGGTTGAAGTCTTATTCTGCTTACGGCGGTGCTACGGATGCTATGGTTCAATGGTGGTACGGTCATAATGCCGTAGGTTTCCTATTGACTGCTGGTTTCCTAGGTATGATGTATTACTTCGTTCCTAAGCAAGCTGAGCGCCCAGTATATTCTTACCGTTTATCTATCGTTCATTTCTGGGCACTTGTTGCACTTTACATTTGGGCGGGTTCACATCACCTTCACTACACGGCGTTACCTGATTGGTCGCAAACTGTAGGTATGGTTATGTCTGTTATCTTATTTGCTCCTTCATGGGGTGGTATGATTAACGGTATCATGACGTTATCTGGTGCATGGCATAAACTGCGTACTGACCCTATCTTACGTTTCTTAATCGTTTCTTTATCATTCTATGGTATGTCAACGTTTGAAGGCCCGATGATGGCGATCAAAACAGTGAATGCGTTATCACATTACACTGATTGGACTGTTGGTCACGTTCACTCTGGTGCTTTAGGTTGGGTTGCTATGGTTTCTGTTGGTGCGTTGTACCACATGATCCCACGTCTATACGGTAACACTCGTATGTACAGCAAATCTTTAATTAACACTCACTTCTGGTTGGCAACAATCGGTACTGTATTGTACATCGTTGCAATGTGGATCTCTGGTGTTATGCAAGGTCTAATGTGGTCTGCTGTAAACTCTGACGGTACATTAACTTATAGCTTCGTTGAGAGTGTTGAAGCATCAATGCCATTCTACCTAATGCGTGCGATTGGTGGTGCATTCTTCCTAACTGGTATGTTAATCATGCTATACAACGTGATTAAAACTGTTACTGCGCCGAAAGGTTCATTAATCGAAGAAGAAGCGTAAGGAGCATACGATGTTTAAAAAATTAAATCATGAACGCGTAGAAAAGAACGCTGGCCTACTTGGCGTCTTTACTATCCTTGCGATTAGCTTTGGTACTTTGGTTGAAATTACGCCGAATCTATTTCTTGAAGAAACAAATCGCCCTATTGATGGTATGAAGCCGTTAACGGCTCTTCAATTTGAAGGCCGTGATATCTACATCCGCGAAGGCTGTGTACAGTGTCATTCTCAAATGATCCGTCCATTCCGTCATGAAACAGAACGCTACGGTCATTATTCTCTAGCTGGTGAGTCAGTTTGGAATCACCCATTCTTATGGGGTTCTAAGCGTACTGGTCCTGATCTAGCTCGTGTTGGCGGTCGTTATAGTGACGCGTGGCATGAAGCTCATCTACTTGACCCTCGTGCCGTAGTGCCAGAGTCAAATATGCCAGGTTTCCCTTGGTTAGCTGAGAACACGTTAGATGGCGAATTAACGGCAGACAAATTGAGTATTTTCAAAAATTCGTTTGACGTTCCGTACACTGATGCAGACATTGCAGGTGCTAAAGAGGCTGTTAAAGGCAAAACTGAGCTTGAAGCGTTAATCGCTTACCTTCAATCACTTGGCACTAACTTAAAATAGGAGTTCCCATGGATTACGGTACATTTCGTGGCATCGTAACAGTGGGAATGCTGATCTTGTTTATCGGCATTTACGCTTGGGCTTACAGCTCACGACGCAAAAAAGGCTTTGATGAAGCAGCAAACCTAGTATTTGCTGATGAGCAACCGAAACAGAAAGATAAAAATCAGGAGAAGAGTACACATGAGTAACTTCTGGAGTGCTTGGATTATCGCTGGCTCATTAATTGTTGTTTTTGGCTGTGCATATTTATTACGCATGGTTATCGTTGACACAATGGGTGACGAAGGCAAAGAAATGCCACATGAATTTGATGGCATTGTAGAGATGAATAACCCATTACCGCGCTGGTGGACAATTATGTTCGCTGTGAGCATAGTGTGGGGCTTGGGTTATTTCGTATGGTTTGGTCTTGGTGGTTACGAAGGGGTCGTTGGTTGGAAGAGTGCAAATAAAGAGTACTATTCACTAGCCGATGTTAAAGCAGCTAATGCTAAAACTCGCGAAAACAACGAAATCAACCAATACGTAAACGAATTAGACACCGCGGATGCAGTTTACGGTAAAACGTATGCTAAATTTGCAGCACAATCAGTTGAAGAACTGATGGAGAACGAACAAGCGCTAAAAGTTGGTCAACGTTTGTTTATTCAGAACTGTGCGCAGTGTCATGGTAGTGATGCACGTGGTCAACGCGGCTTCCCTAACCTAACTGATACTGATTGGTTACACGGTGGTAGTTTCGCTAAGATCAAAGAAACTATCAACGTTGGTCGTGATAGCCGTACCATGGTTTCATGGAAAGCTGCACTTGGCGGAGACGAAGGCGTTAAGGACGTAGTAACTTACGTGCGTAGCCTAAGTGGCCGTAAAGTAAATGCTAAAGATGCTGCTGCAGGTAAACTGAAGTTTGGTATCTGTGCTGGTTGTCATGGTATTGACGGTAAAGGTAATCAAGCACTTGGTGCACCTAACTTAACAGATAACATTTGGTTATACGGCGGTTCTACTGCTGCTATCACTGACTCTGTTGCAAACGGTCGTATCGGTGTAATGCCAGCTTGGGGCGAAATCCTAGGTGAAGATAAAGTACATGTTATCTCTGCTTACGTTTACAGCCTATCTAACAAAAAATAAATTTTGTTGAATAAAATAGGGCTTCGTAATACTACGAAGCCCTATTTTTTTAAAGTATATTACCGTTAAACAAGGCCAAGTTTAACGTCAATATATTTAAACTTCGGAGTCTTAAGTGAGCACTATTAAACCTTGGTATAAGCAGTTTTGGCCGTGGGTCTTGATTATCCTTCCTATGTGTGCGGTTGTTGCCAGTGTTACTACCCTTTTTATCGCCATCGACAATAAACCAGATATGGTTGTTGAAGATTATTATAAGAAAGGAAAAGCGATAAACGTCGACCTAACCCGATTAGAAAATGCATTTCGCTTAGCCTTAAAATTCCGTTTAAGCGTTGATGGTAACAAAATCAAGTTAACGCAAACCTTTGGCGAAAAGCAAAGTGCTGCACTTAAATTGAATTTTATTCATCGCACACAACAAGCAAAAGATTTTGATTTGTTGTTAACCGCCAACAGTGCTGGCGACTATGAATACGTCTTGGACGAAGCATTGAGTGGAAAATGGACCATTCATTTGGAATCGTTTGATGCGAAATGGCGCATACAAACTGTCGATAAATTTCCAAGCGAATACGATACCCTTCTCGACTCATTTGCTAACCGCTAGTCAATGAGCAATAAAGTACAAGATTGTTTTCACTGCGGCGAATCCATCCCCACCGGATTCGTCGATACAGTAGAAATTGACAATAAAGCCCGTGATATGTGTTGTGTTGGCTGCGTTGCAGTCGCTCAGGCTATTGTTGATAATCAATTAACTGGCTACTACCGTCACCGGAGTGAAAAAGGCGCCAGAGGCGTTGAGCTTGTTCCTGATGAACTTCGAAATCTCCAGTCTTACGATCTTACTGAAATCGAACAAGAATTTACCTATCAAAGTGGTGAATTAAAAGAAGTCATTCTAACCGTTGAAAATGTCAGTTGTGCTGCTTGTGCTTGGTTGATTGAGCGTAAACTTGCGACATTAGATGGCGTAGAACAATGCAGTGTTAATACCTCTAGTGCACGACTGAGCCTCAAATGGCATCATCAATCGCTTAAATTATCCGATATTTTGTTAGCGTTAGCACAAATTGGTTATAAGGCTTACCCCTTCAAAGCGGATGTTGCTGAGCAAAATGAAGTAGCCAATGCAAAGGCTTATCTTCGTCGCCTCACCATTGCAGGCTTGGCAACCATGCAAATCATGATGTTTGCCATGGCGTCTTATTTTGATGTCGGTGGCGCTAGCAGTCTAAGTGACGGTTTAGAGGAATACTTTAGATACGTGAGTTTGCTGTTAGCGCTGCCCGTTGTCTTCTATTCTAGTTTACCGTTTTATCAAAATGCTTTTAGCGCATTACTCGCCAAACGGCTTAATATGGACGTCCCCGTGTCGATTGCAATATTGCTTGCCTTCGCCGCAAGTGCCTACGCAACCATTTCTGAGCAAGGCGATGTGTACTTTGAATCGGTATGTATGTTTGCTTTTTTCCTATTATTGGGGCGATATCTTGAGCAAGCAGCAAAACGTAAAGCAGCACAAAGTAGTAGCAATTTATTACGCTTAATTCCATCCACTGCAACATTAATAGATGGCAATGAATTCTCCAGTGTTCCAGCAAAGACTTTAAAGCGAGAACAACGCGTACTGGTAAAACCTGGAGAGGTGATTCCTTGTGATGGCGTTATTGCAGTGGGGCGGACTTCTTGTAATGAGGCGATTTTAACGGGTGAGCAACTCCCCGTCTCAAAATTAGTCGATGATTGGGTGTTTGCCAGCACAATTAATAACGATCAAGCGATTGAAGTTATTGTCAAAGAAGAGCGTGATCAGCAATTAATTACCAAAATTATCGATTTACAAGAGCAAGCTGCCAATGACAAACCTAAGCTCGCTACTTTAGCGGATACACTTTCTCAGTACGTAGTCGTCGGTATATTAGTCCTAGCAACTGCTACCTATATAGGTTGGTATTTTGTAGCACCAGAACATGCACTGTGGAACGCGTTGGCGGTATTGGTAGCCACCTGCCCTTGTGCATTAAGCCTTGCCACACCATCTGCCTATACAGCCGCTACAACCAGACTTCAACAGTTTGGATTGTTGGCTAAGCAAGGTAAGACGTTAGATACATTAACGCAAATAGATCATATTTGTTTTGATAAAACAGGGACATTAACGACAGGTGAGTTTTCAATAAACGCGATTTCGTCAGAGAGAAATACTGAACAAATATTAGCCATTATCGCGAGTATAGAAGCTCATTCTAACCATCCGATTGCACAAGCGTTTTCATCCCATTACGATGCAACACTAGAAGCGAATGACGTGAATACTGTCCAAGGAAGTGGGATTAGTGCAATGGTTGAGGGTTGCCAGTATTTTGTAGGGAGTCAGCGTTTCGTTGAACATCATTGCGGGACAAGCGCGCAGTATGGCCCAAGGGAATACAATAATCATAGCGTCGTTATTTTCTTAGCGGATGAACATACCATCATTGCTCGTATTGAGTTAAGCGACCAAATTCGCAGTGAAAGTAGCGCATTAATTAGCAATCTGCATGATCAAGCAATCAAGACTTCCATGCTAACTGGTGATAATTCGGCTAACGCAGACTATGTTGGACAGCAGCTCGCTATTGACGATATTAAACAAGGCCAAAGCCCCACTGACAAACTTAACTACTTGAAAGACTTGCAACAACAGGGTTCAATAGTCGCTATGTTTGGCGATGGCGTTAATGACGCACCAGTATTGAGCCAAGCTCACTTGTCTTTTGCGATGGGCACCGGTGCAGACATTGCTAAATCATCGGCGGATATTGTCATACTGCATAATGATTTGTCAGCAATTGCAAAATCCATAATACTGGCTAAACGGACCAAGCGTGTTATTAAGCAAAATTTTTGTTGGGCACTCGGATATAATCTCACCGCAGTTCCTTTTGCTATCGCCGGCTATTTACCGCCGTATGTCGCCGCTATTGGCATGTCAATCAGCTCTATTATCGTAGTGAGCAATTCATTGCGATTATTGAAGGTTAAATAATGAACATTATTTTAATACTAATACCCGTTGCTATCGCCATCATTGCATTGGCAGGCTACGTCTTTATTTGGGCGGTGAAAAGCGACCAATTCGAAGATCTCGACCGCCAGGGTTCAAATATTTTATTTGATGATGACGCGCCAATCAAACCTGATGATAAGAACACACCAGAGAAATGACTGATTACGATTTTTGGGCAGCGTTGACCGTTGGTTTACTTAGCGCTGGACATTGTTTCGGCATGTGTGGCGGTGTTGTAGGTGCATTTTCTGCAAACTTACCACTACATCATCGGCTGAGCCATGTTCACCGCATTCAATACGTACTGGCCTATAATGTCGGGCGTATTGCCAGCTACTGCATCGCAGGGGCGCTCATTGGCTATTCTGTCGGTTATTTTGCGCTTAAATCTTCTATCTTGTTATATGTCTTGCAACTCATTGCAGGAATCATGCTGGTTTCCATCGGATTGTATTTGGCCAATTGGTTTAACTTGGTTCGCAAAATCGAGGTGATAGGCAAACAGCTTTGGCCAATCATTTCACCTATTGCTAATAAGTTTGTACCCTTCAAAAGCCCCCTCAGTGCGCTGCCATTTGGAATGATTTGGGGTTGGTTACCTTGCGGCCTAGTTTACAGTACACTAACGTGGTCTGCGGCGTCTGGCTCGGCTGCGTCGGGTGCACTCATTATGCTTGGTTTTGGCTTAGGTACACTCCCCGCATTATTTAGTATGGGATATTTTTCCCAACAATTAAAAACGTTACTCACCAATAAATATGTTCGCTTAATCAGTGCCTTGGTCATTATTGGCTATGGTTTGTTCATGATCAGTAAAACCTTACTCCGGTTTATAAATTGATCTCGCTCAACGTAATTTATGGTGGTAATATGATAACAATTAATCCTATATGTTTAGAAGGTGTTTAAATGAGCAGTAGTTCTTGTGCTGGCGTTGGTAGTATACATTGCCAAAGCTGCAGTATGTCTGATCTGTGTATTCCGTTTTCCCTTAACGACACGGAAATGGATCAACTAGACAACATTATCGAGCGCAAAAAGCCTATTCAAAAAGGCCAAATAATTTGTAGCGCTGGTGACAAGTTAAATTCTATTTTTGCAATTCGTTCGGGTAGCTTTAAAAGCTATACCTTGAGTAGTGACGGAAATGAGCAAGTGGTGTCGTTTAATTTAGCGGGCGATATCATTGGTTTTGACAGCATAGGCCGTGGTATTCATCAAAGTTTTGCAATCGCACTAGAAACCGCCATGGTGTGTGAAATACCTTATGATACAGTGGAGCAGCTTTCTGGCCGTATGCCTCGTCTACGCCAGCAAATGATGCGTTTAATGAGTGATGAGATCTTAAATGATCAAGGTATGTTGATGTTACTTAGTCAACGAAACGCTGAAGAGCGTTTAGCTACCTTTATCAGCTCCCTTGGCGAACGCTTTGGTGAACGTGGTTTTTCAAGTAAAGAGTTTCGTTTAACCATGACCCGTGGTGATATTGGTAACTACTTAGGCTTGACGGTTGAGACGATTTCTCGATTATTAGGCCGCTTCAAGCGCGACAATTTAATTGAAGTCACTGGTAAGTATGTCACGATACTCGATAAAGAAGCATTAGACGCCGTGAGTGGTGTTGTTAAATAGCGTTTTAACCATTTTTTAAAAAAGCCGATGATTTATCGGCTTTTTTTTGATCTAAATTCGCTTGGGTATCTTTTAAACTTGTCATAATATAGAAATAGTCAACAGCTAAAGAGAGCTACATTATGATGGAATACAAAAATATACTAGTAATGGTTGATCCAACCAAAGAAGAGCAACCTAGCTTAAAACGTGCTGTTTTTCTTGCCCGCAGTTATGGTGCGAAAATCTCTGTAATACTTTGTGTTTACGATCTGTCTTATGAAATGACGTCAATGTTATCTCAAGAAGAACGTGACTCTATGCGACAAGTTGTGCTGAGTCAGCATCAACAATGGTTAGATGATGTCATTGCCGATTACAGCGATGTCCCTATGGAAACAACGGTCGCCTGGCACAACCGTCCTTTTGAAGCTGCGATTAAACAAGTCTTAAGTAATAAACATGATCTTTTGGTCAAGACGACCCACAGTCACGATAAACTCAAATCAGTTATTTTCACCCCCACAGATTGGCATTTGCTGCGTAAATCTCCGTGTGATGTATTACTCGTGAAAGATCATGACTGGCCGGTGAATGGTACAATAGCGACAGCAGTAAACGCGGTAAGCGAAGACAGTGACCATATCAATTTGAACAATAAAGTACTTCAACACGCCGTTGATATGTCAAAAGTGATTAATGCTAACGTCAAAGTCATTAATGCGTATCCCGGAACACCAGTTAATATTGCGATTGAAATTCCTGAATTCAACAGCAATGAATACAACGACAGCGTTAAAACACATCACGACGAAAAGACAAAGGCGCTGGCAGCTGAGTTTGAAATTGATGCGTGTGATTGTATCGTTGAAGAAGGTTTAGCTGAGGACGTTATTCCACGTATCAGCCATGAACTTGATGCGGAGCTTGTGATCATAGGGACTATTGGTCGCACAGGTTTCTCAGCAGCGTTTATTGGTAATACAGCTGAGCATGTTATTGATGGCATTGATTGTGATCTCCTCGCCGTTAAGCCAGACGGCTTTGAATGCCCAGTGTCATAGTCAATATTGACAAGCTTTGAGAAAAAGGTCGCATTAAGTGTCCACCTGTTGTTATACCCAAACGACATGAAGATGCTTTATTTCAGCAAGCCGAGAAGCGCGCCAAATACGAGGCATGAGATATGCCGTTAAGTCATTCTTAATAAATATCTTATAACGACGTACGACGGTATGGATACCGGAGCTAGAGCAAC
>CAJXRU010000042.1 GCA_913060565.1 uncultured Gammaproteobacteria bacterium
CAGGCCTCAAAATCCATAAAACCAATGCCTTTACCAAAGAAACTCTCATTATAGAATTCACTTTGCTCTAGCTTGTTTGCACGCTCGATGGGCTCTAACCCAAACTTACGACGTTTGTGGCGGTTACTAAGTTGAGCACCCGTTTGATAACCAAAGGTTGAAAATAAACTAAAATTATCAACGAAGGTGCCATTATCAACTAGGGCAATATCACCACGGCCTTCTTTGAAACCGTCGGTGCCACGTACAACCGACAAATTACCTTGACGCGTTTCATTAGGCATTAACGGCTTATCAAATTCAAACCATGCATGATCATAGTTATCATCGATAGCGCCTAACTTACCGCCTGTTAATTCAACCCCCCAAGACAATGCGTTGCTTGGTTTATTCACCAAAAATCGCGTAATAGGCGCATCACTTGTATTGGTAAACGTTATTTCTGCTGTGGCTTCAATACGGCGCTGATGAGGATAGATATCAACTAGTGCTTTTGTTGCGATAACGGTTGGTAGATGGTCATTTTTATGAGCAACAAACGCCTTTTCATAATCAGCTTGGCTTTGTTCTCTGTCATCTTGAATCACATAATCATTGAGCACTCGCGTGTTGTAGTGAATATAACCGCCTGTTGCCACGGCGATTATCAACCCAACAGCAGTAACCGCTTTGCCACTTACGCCTAGTTGATAGCCAAGTTGCTTAACACGAGTTTTAAGTGGTTGTGCGGGGCCGCGATGCCACAATCCATAGCCTAGTGCCGACAAGACGATAGTAACACCCAGCCAATACAACATATACCAGTTGTGAGTCGCTAAAAAGTGACCGTATTGATTGATATCAGAGAATGGAACACCTGGAGTGTTAGAGAAACGGTAGAGGTTGTGACTAAATCCAAAATTAGACGCGACTATTTTACCAATGACATACAACACAAATAGCATCATACCGATATATTTATTCGGGCTAATGACTTGCAAGAAGAAAGCTAACACAGCACTCATAATCAAAGGAATAAGCGCAATATAGCCTAAACGGAATGCATATTGAGCAATATCAAAATGTGTATAACCGTTAACAAATTGATTAGCCATAGTGACCATTGCGCCCATCACAAACAGCACCAAAAACACTAAACTTATCGCAATGATTTTAGATAGCCAAAAGGTAATATTACGCACCGGCATGGAATCGATAATATCTCCCATGCCAGAGCCACGTTCGCGCCATACGATTTCAGCACTGTAATAAGCCATCACCACCAACATTAATAGTGATGTCGACCCTTCAATCAATGACACCATTGATTGAGTTAGTGGCCAATTGGGCGTGCCATACATGCCGCCGGGATCAAACATAGGGGCAATAAGCAAGAACATAGTGAGCATGCCTAATACTAAGAATGGCGCGCTGAATATCACTTGCTTAATTTCAAAGTTAATACGCAGCATCACATGCGATAGTGTATTAATACCTGAGCTTTTAACACCTATATTGTTTCCTAACAATGCACTGTAATCTGTTGAAACACTGTCACCTTGCTTCGCTTTTTTAACGCGTACAGGGGCCAGTTTTACGCCACTAAAGAAACCACCAAACAATGCTAAGATCGCTACACCGGCCGCTAACCATAACAATCTGTTTTGCATTAATAAGCCGCTAAACTCAATGGCTGTATTATTCTTGTCATGCATCGTCCAATAACGCGTTAATTCAGAAAACGCATTGGCACCAAAGGGATCCATCAACGCCGCCATGTCTCGATATTCGGGCTCAGAAAGAAACTGTCCTGCGATGACATAGAGAATAAATAAGCCAACGGCTGATAAATACACCCCCATCATGCTTCTAAATTTCAATGCAATGGCATAAAAGAAACTTGAAAGTACAAATAACGTAGGCAACGACAACAATAAATAAGCATCAGTGTAGTAGCTCCATTGAGTCACACCTAAACGCTCTACATCAACCCATCCAGCCACGCTGCCGATAGCACAACCAATTGCAATACCAAGTGGTACCATAGCAAACACGGTGGCGACGATAGCAAAAGAGCCAAAAAAGCGCCCTAACTGATACGACAGCGACTTAAGCGGTTTACTGCAAATCAACTCAGCCATTTTAGAGCTATCGTTTCTTAACGCAGTATTAGCAATAAAATTCACCGACATGAACATGGCGAATATTCCCATAACCAATAGTGTTTGCGCTATTGAATAGGGGCCATTGTAGACGACGTTACCGCCGCCACCAATTTGAACATTCTCGCTAATGGTGGCAAAAAACGTTAGTAAGAAGAATATTAAGCACGTGACAAAAAATGAGGGTTGGCGCGTAAAATAACGCCACTCAAACTTAAACATTTGACCAAACATAAGCTTCTCCTTAAGCACCCTGACGATGTTGATTTAACGTAGAGAAATACACATCTTCTAAGTTAGCCGGTGCTTGTTCGAACCCTTCTGGCGCTTCTGGTGCTTGAACGTGAATGATGGTGCGCCCCGAGAACAAACGTTTAGAGATAATTGAAAATTCATCGCTCTTTTCCATCGCTTCGCATTCTGCTTGCGAAACCGTTTTACGCCAAATTTGACCATTAAGTTGTTCCGTTAACTCTAACGGTGCGCCTTCTAATAATATTTTGCCGCCAGCAAGCACAGCCATGTTAGGACAAAGCTCTGATACATCGTCAACGATATGTGTCGACAAGATAATGACTTTTTCTTGCCCAAGGCTCACTAACAAATTATGGAATCGATTACGCTCTTCAGGATCGAGTCCCGCCGTTGGCTCATCAACAATTAACAAATCAGGATCACCTAACAATGCTTGTGCAATACCAAAACGTTGTCTCATGCCCCCAGAAAATCCACTCACTGCATTTTTACGATGTTGAAAAAGATTAGTATGAGCAAGCAGGCCTTCAACGGCTTCTTTGCGCTGTGCTTTATTATCAAGGCCTTTTAAAATGGCCATGTGATCTAACAAGTCATAAGCACTCACACGCGGATAAACACCAAAATCTTGCGGTAAATAACCAAGACGCTGCCTCAAAGTTTGCGGATCATTGAATGCATCGATACCGTCAAAAGCGATAGAACCAGTATCGGCATCTTGCAACGTAGAAATGGTGCGCATGAGTGACGACTTGCCAGCACCGTTTGGACCTAACAACCCAAACATTCCCTTTGGAACACTCAATGAGACATTATCGAGCGCCTTCACTCCATTTGCGTAAGTCTTAGATAAACCACTAATTTCTAACATGCCGTTCCCTTTCAATTAAACATTTCGTTAACGTTGAACTACAAGACTAAAGTCTTATAAAAATAATCGACAAAACATAGCATTAGTTACTAGTAGTAACAACAGCTCACAACAAATGGTTACAAGTTTGTTAACAAGATAATTTTATTAGAAAAAGAAGATAAGCCGACAAAATTACAAGACTAAAACAGACAAAAGTATATCTACAGTAGAAAGGAAACAATCCGTAATTTCATAGAAGTCCTTTTAACTCTTTAAAAACAAAAATGCCCCAATAATTTACATTATTAGGGCATCAATAATTCTTAGTTAAACTTAACGCAGTTCAACCGGCACCGCAAACACGGTATCTTCGATAATACCAGGATTTTCTACCACTTCACCGTCAGTTAGCTCAACCAGCTTTCCAATCACTTGATTCACTAAAATTTCAGGCGCTGAAGCCCCAGCCGTAACACCAACAGCTTTTACACCAGTTAACCAACTCGCATCGATGCCATCACTGTTATCGATAAGATAAGCGGTAGTGTCATTCTTTTCCGCCAATTCGCGTAAACGATTAGAGTTTGAGCTATTTTTAGAGCCAACTACCAATAACAAATCAACTTTCGCTGAAATGTCTTTTACCGCATCTTGGCGATTTTGAGTGGCGTAACAAATGTCGTCTTTACGCGGCCCTTCGATTTCAGGGAAACGCTCGCGCAACGCGTCGATGATGTTTTTAGTATCATCAACCGATAGCGTGGTTTGCGTTACATAGCTGAGGTTACTCTCGTCATTGACCACTAGGTTGGCAACATCTTCGACTGTTTCCACCAAATACATGGCACCGTCTTCGTTCGAATATTGCCCCATAGTGCCAATCACTTCTGGATGACCTTTGTGACCGATAAGTACACACTCAGTGGTACGTTTGCTTGAACGTGCCACTTCCATATGTACTTTAGTAACCAACGGACAAGTCGCGTCAAACACGCGTAAATCACGACGTTTAGCTTCTTGACGAACGGCTTGCGACACACCATGCGCACTGAAAATAACCGTTGAGTTGTCTGGCACTTGGTCGAGCTCTTCTACAAATACTGCGCCGCGCTCACGTAAACCGTCTACCACATATTTGTTGTGTACCACTTCATGGCGCACGTAAATAGGTGCGTCAAACAAATCTAAAGCACGTTCAACAATGGTGATTGCACGATCGACACCAGCACAAAATCCACGAGGGTTAGCACGAAGTATTTGTACGCTCATTACTCATTAACCTCAATAATTTCAACAGCAAAGGTGATTGTTTGGCCAGCTAGCGGATGATTAAAATCAATAGTCACTGACTCACCAACAATCTCACGAACAACACCAGGAATTTGCGCACCGTCTTGTTGATCGAACAAGATAATGGCACCAATTTCTAATTCTTCAGCGCTAAACTTAGCACGATCCATATGATAGATGTTGTCAGGGTTATTCTCGCCAAACGCATCTTTAGCATATAACGTAAACTCTGTTTCATCGCCTTTGGCTAATCCCATAAGGTTAGACTCAAAAGCTGGAGATAAACTACCATCCCCCATGCGCAATTTAGCAGGCTTGTTATTCACTTTGGTGCTATCAGCGGCGCTGCCATCTTCTAGCTTCATGGTCACGTGAAAGATAATTTCGCTTGTTTCTTTGATCATTATTTCGATCCTTTCTCTGACTCGTTGTCATCTTTATTGATAAACGCGTCAATGATAATTAAAAATGCACCAACACAAATGGCTACATCGGCAATGTTAAATACTGGCCAGCTATACTCTTCGTAATAAAGATGTAAAAAATCAACAACAAAGCCATAGCTTAAGCGATCAATTAAATTACCAATAGCACCAGATAACACCAAGGCATAGGCGATATTTAAACCTTTAGTCGACTTGTGAAGACCGCGCATCCAATAGATTAATAAGCCGCTGACACTCACTGCGATGATGGTAAAGAACCATCGTTGCCAGCCACCAGCTTCACTTAGAAAACTAAAGGCTGCACCGCGGTTTTGAGCATAGGTAAAATTAAAAAATGGCATGACGTCTACCGATTCATGCAATTTAAAATTAGCTAACACATAAAGCTTGGTGGCTTGGTCAACAACCAAGCTCACAATAGCTAGCCACAACCACACTAAACCACTTTGCGCTAATGCAGGTTTGCTGTTAGTGCTATCAACAGACTTAAGCATAAGTACGCTCTTCGCCTTCACCATCGATGTTAGTGATACAACGGCCACAAAGAAGCGGGTGCTCTACGCTACTACCGACTTCTTCACGGTGGTGCCAACAACGGTCACATTTTTCACCGCTTGACGCTTCAACTAACACTTTTAAACCTTCAACATCAGTCTCAATAGCACCTTCAACAGCGTCGCCAGCAACGATAGTTACATTTGATGTAATCAATACGAAGCGTAATTCGCTAGCAATTTTGTTTAAGTTCGTTGCTAATGCATCGCTAACGTAAAGTGTTACGTTAGCCGCCAAGCTACCACCAATTACTTCATCACGGCGAGCTTGTTCCATTGCTTTATTGACTGCATTTCGAACGTCTTGAATCTCATTCCAAAATTCAGTGTTTAGTGCTTCATCATTGCTTAATGCAGTTAATCCTTCATACCACTCACTGGTGAATACGAACTCTTCGTTGTTGTTTGGTAATGACTTCCAAACTTCATCAGCGGTGAAACTTAAGATTGGTGCAATCCAACGAACCATCGCTTGCGCAATGTGGTACATCGCTGTTTGACAGCTACGACGTGGTAGACCATCAGCTTTAGCCGTGTATTGTCTGTCTTTAATGATATCTAAGTAGAAACTACCTAACTCAATTGAACAGAAATGCGTTAGCTTTTGTACCACAGTATGGAACTGGTAGTTCTCATACGCTTCGATGATTTCTTGTTGAACTTGCTCAGCACGACCAACGATGTAGCGATCAAGTGCTACTAAATCTTCATTAGCAACAATGTCGTCTTTGCCATCAAAACCGTTAAGGTTTGATAACAAGAAACGTGTTGTATTACGAATACGGCGATAAGCATCAGCACTACGATCTAAGATTTCGTCTGATACTGTCATTTCAGCCGTATAGTTTGCAGAAGCAACCCATAAACGAAGAATGTCAGCACCTAAACGGTTAACTACTTGCTGTGGTGACATTACGTTACCTAGCGACTTAGACATTTTCTTGCCATCACCATCAACAGTAAAGCCATGAGTCAACACTTGCTTGTATGGCGCTTTGCCATTCATTGCAACAGAGGTCATTAGTGATGACTGGAACCAACCACGATGCTGATCACTACCTTCAAGGTATAAATCAGCTGGGCCAGTTAGCTCTTCACGCGCATCAACAACACACGCGTGAGTTACGCCAGAGTCAAACCATACATCTAACGTATCGCTAACTTTAACGTATTGATCGCCGCCTTCGCTTAAGAACTCGCTTGGCTCAAGATCAAACCACGCTTGAATGCCTTCTTTTTCAATCAGTTTAGCCACTTGCTCGAGAAGCTCAGATGTATTTGGATGTAGCTCATTGGTATCTTTATTAATAAAGACAGTTAATGGCACGCCCCATGTACGTTGACGTGATACACACCAGTCTGGACGACCTTCAACCATGTTTTCGATACGTTGTTGACCCCAATCAGGGATCCACTGAGTTTTTTCAATTTCGCCCATGGCTGCATTGCGTAAGCCATTTTTGTCCATACTGATAAACCACTGCGGCGTAGCACGAAAAATAATTGGCGTTTTGTGTCTCCAACAATGTGGGTAGCTGTGCTCTAACGGCTGATGTTTTAGCAGCGCGTTCTTTTCTTTAAGCACTTCAACAATGGCATCATTGGCTTTAAAGACGTGTTGACCAGCAAATAGTGGCGTATCTTCTAAATACACACCATTAGCCCCCACAGGGTTAGCGACTTCGATGTTATATTTGTTACCAACCACGTAATCTTCTTGACCGTGACCCGGTGCGGTATGAACGATACCCGTACCTGAATCAGTGGTAACGTGCTCGCCTAAAATAACTGGTACATCAAAGTCATAAAACGGATGGTTAAAGCGAACAAGCTCTAACGCGCTGCCATCACATTGACCTAATACACTGTAGTCTTCAACGCCATAACGCTCCATCGCGCTATCCATTAAATCACGCGCTAAGATCAAGCGCTCTTGCACGCCATCATTAGTTAGCTGAATTAGTACATATTCAACTTTTTCATGCATTGATAACGCACGGTTAGCAGGTAATGTCCAAGGCGTTGTCGTCCAGATAACGGTAGAAATGATGCCTTCGCCGCCATTAGCAGCTTCAATACCCATTTTCTCAAGAATTTGTGCCTCATCGACCGCGTTAAAGCGCACGTCAATGGCTGGTGATTTCTTGTCTTCGTATTCAACTTCGGCTTCAGCGAGTGAAGAACCACAATCTAAACACCAGTGAACTGGCTTAGCACCTTGTTGTAAGTGACCATTGTCGATGATCTTACCCATTGAGCGAACGATGTTTGCTTCAAAATCAAAGTTCATCGTTTGGTAAGGATTTTGCCAATCGCCAAATACACCTAAACGGATGAAGTCTTTACGCTGACCATCCACTTGGCGTTGTGCATAAGCGCGACATTTCTTACGAAATTCTGCTTCTGAAATTTTATGACCCGGTTTACCGTGTTTTTTCTCAACTTGCAGTTCAATTGGCAGACCGTGACAGTCCCAACCCGGAATATATGGCGCGTCAAAACCAGCAATGGTTTTTGACTTAATAATAATATCTTTAAGAATTTTATTTACTGAGTGACCAATGTGAATATCACCGTTGGCATAAGGAGGGCCATCATGTAATACGAAACTCTTGCGGCCTTTTCTTGCTGCACGAATTTTTGTGTAAAGATCCGCTTTGTCCCATGCTTTAAGCATCATAGGTTCGCGGTTTGCCAAGTTTGCCTTCATTGAAAATGAAGTTTTTGGCAGGTTTAAGGTCTTTTTGTAATCACTCATTATTACTCACGCCCATAAAAGGTCTATAAATTAGTAGGTCTATTTATTCGCAGAAAAATATACTTTTGCTGCGATGACATCCTTTTCAATTTGTTGTTTTAACAAATCAAAAGAATCAAATTTCTTCTCATCTCTTATCTTATGAAGTACATGCGTATCTAAACACTTGCCATAGATATCACCTTCAAAATCAAAAAGATGTATTTCTAACTGAATACGAAGCCCATTAACCGTTGGTCGTTTGCCAATGTTAGCGACGCCTTTGTATTCTTTATTCTCTAAATTCACGCTAACCGCAAACACACCTTGAACCGGTGACACTTTGCGATCTAGTGCAATATTTGCCGTCGGAAAACCGATAGTACGGCCCTTTTTATCACCGTGACGTACTCGTCCACTAATAATAAACGGATGCCCCAACATATCCGTGGCGCTCGTCACATCACCAAGTGCTAATTTTTCACGAATAAGCGTACTACTCACGCGATGATTCGATACTTTTAAACTTTGGGTGCTGACTACTTCAAAGCCATGCGTTTTACCCGCAGCCACCAGCATCTCGAAATTACCTTGGCGCTGATAACCAAATCGGAAGTCATCGCCAACCACCAGAAATTTCACACCGAGTTTTTTGACCAACAATTGCTCGATAAACTCTTGTGCCGTCATTGCCGAAAATTTACTGTCAAAACGTACACACAATAAACGCTCAATATCATAGTGCTCAAGCAAGTTTAATTTATCACGTAATCGCGACAATCTTGCAGGTGCTTTGTCAGCATTAAAAAGCTCTTGAGGTTGCGGTTCAAAGGTCATCACCGTGCTTGGTAAAGATAACGTTTTAGCTTGTTTTTTCAATCCATTAAGCACTTCTTGATGGCCCAAATGAACACCATCAAAATTACCAATAGTTAATACACAGCCACGCGATTGCGTATCGATGTTGTGTATTCCACGAATTAATTGCATAAAACTAAGCTATCTCTTGCACCATAAAACTGGCGGATTATATACCATTAGCACCTAAGGCGCAGCTAAAATAGTCGACCTATTTAGCATAAAATAAAATCTATTCTTCTTGCCAAGATACGCGTTTAATCGACGTATTATGATATTGACGTTTAGTGAAAATAACTGTGTTGTCATCAACTACAGTAAAGTCACGTTGTTTAAATGGAACAACCATATTTTCAACCTTGCCCGTGAGTAATGACATTCGATAAAAACTTTTCAATGCATCTGTGCCATAGAGATATTTTTCCGACATGTTAACGAAAACCAGTCCCGTTATAGGTAAAGTAACCGCATATTCCAGTCCGCTTTCAACATTGACTAATTTTTTATCAGCCAAATAAAAAACATTCCCTAAGCCATCTGCCAGTAATTTCTTAATATCTGTCGCCTCAATAGGCTTTATTTGACGAGTCATCAAATCGAATCGTGCTAACTGCTTCTGGTCGTTGACAACACTGGTGAAATATATCCAGTGTGGCTTATTACCCCACTTCATTGCGGTAATACTGGCGTTAGCCAACTCAGTAATTGAATGAACTTTATTCGTTGCCAGCTCAAGGAATGCTATTTCATTGTCTCGTAAAAATAGTAACCGCTTACCATCAGGGGAAATTGTTAACCTTTTTAATTTAGCGGCGTCATCGAAATAAGTAAGTTGTTGTAGCTCTTTATTATCGCTCAACCATATTTGCTTATGACCAGTACGATTAGACACGAAATAATGGCGATGTTGTTCTAATTTCGCAATTTCAGGGAAGAAATCACTACTGTCAGTTGCATGCAAATAGTCAAATTTTGATGCTGTATCGCTAAATAGGTGTCGCCCCATGACCAATTGATACTGTTGTAGATTTTGTTGTGCAAGTAATAGTTGGTTGTCAAATTCTAGTGCTGAATAAAAGGGATTAATCTTTAGAGGCAACATAATGATATCAGCAGCTTTAGACTCAACATTAATTTTAATGAGCTTATTAAATTCATTGACGAGTAAATGTTTTCCATCATCAAACCAGTTAAGAGAAAAATTCAAATGCTCAGCCGACATTTGGTGTAGTAAGCGTGTTTCCTGGGTGGCCAGATCAATCATATAAACACGCATCGGCGCTTTAATTTGCGCTTTCAAATAGGCTAAAAATCGCCCATCGGGTGACAGCCGAAGTTGAATGGTCCCACTCGGGTTATCACTTGGTGGGATCAATATTTTGGCACGTTGTGTTTTCAAATCGTATTGATAAATAGCAGCGCCAGCAAAGCCTTGCACCAACTCAGTGTAATATAAGTAATTCGCGTCAGTGTCTAACTGACCATAACCATTGCGAACTGAACTACAGGGCTTAAGCTTAGTTGGCGAGGTTAACTCAGGGAAAGCCGTTAAATCAAAAAGGGCATAGTGACATTCCTTGCGGTCAATGTTTACTAATTGCGTAAGTAACTTATTTTTACCCGCTTGCCACGATAACCCACCGACCTGGTAGTCAGGCGCTTTTAGAATAACTTCCGCTTGATCACTAGAACGCTTAACGTGCGTATTGACGACGCCTTGATAAATATTGCTATACGCAAAAAATTCTTTGCTAGATGACAACAGTGGATTCGATTCCGCCCCTTGATTCCAAGTGGCAGAAGTGACAGAAAATTCATAATGCTTTGTTGGTGTTTCAACCTTCGTCATTGCGCTATTTAACGGCGTTGATGATTGAGTAGCGTCAGCTTCCGTAAACCATAAATATCCTACGACTATCAAAAGCACAACGATAACGCCCGTTAATACAAGCGTCATTTTATTTGCTATTGAAGTATTAGGGGTTGACGAATGGGTGGGCGAAGTGATTTGTCGGTTCCGTAATTCATCGCCACGTACATCATTGTTAAGTGTCTCACGACCTTTATTGACGGTAGAAGTTTCAACTTCACTGTTTTGGGGTTGAATACAAGAACGATCTGCTTGTTGCACATCATTGACGATTGCTACAGGCACAACATCAACAGTTAAACTATAACCCTTGCGATAATGAGTTTTAATCATTCCAGCTTTGAGTTCAGGATGGCCAAGCTGCTTTCTTAATTCAGAAATTGCTCTATTAATTGCATTATCATCGACAAATGATTGTTGCCATACCTGCTCGACTAGTTCTTGGCGAGTTATTATGCGGGTTTCATTACTAACAAAATAGCTGAGTAACTTGAAACTAAGAGGATCTAATTCTCTTTCAATGTTATCTGATGTAATAAGACAACGTTGGCTTATAAAAAGCCACGGTCCTAATTTAAGATTCACTAATTCTTCCACCTAAACCACTTTTGGCCGCAAAAGCGACAAAACATTATTAAACATTTGATATTAAAATATTTAATCACAAACCTTATCAAGAAAAAATATCTTCATAAGGATTTAATAAGGTTTTAATAGTAAACCAATTATATTAATAAAAACAATGATTAATATGACTTAATAGTTATAAATTGATTTCTCATGCTTTGATAAGCGACTTTCCTCAAAATTCTCACTAATCTTGTCCCCATCGAATCGAGGCAGCAAGTAAACAGCTTCTCTATTTAACAAAAATTACTTAACAAATTTATCCAAAGAGGACATACGCATGACTAACAAGAATATCAACTTACTCGCATTAAGCACCGTACTTGTTGCAACACTATCTATCTCTAATAACAGCCAAGCTGCGATCACAGACACAACGAAAAACAGCCTATTAACTCAGGAAAAGTTAACGCAAAAATTAACCAAACAAAGTGACGCAAAACTTAATCAACTAATGTCATCAATGACATCTCAGTTTGAACAACAACTCTCTCAAACAATATCGATTAAATTTAATCTTTAATAATCAAAAAATTGAACCCTAAATCAAACAATTAATACATAAAGAGAATAACAATGAAAACAACTAAATTATTAAAATCACTATCAGCAAGCGCCATTCTTATTTCTAGCGCTTTAAGTAATTTCGCTGTCGCAGATGCTGCGGTGTGGAAGGTAAGTAATGGCCAAAACGAATTATTTATTGCTGGTACGGTGCATATTTTACCTCCGTCAGAATTTCCTTTACCAACAGAGTTCGACAAAGCATACCAACAGGCTGATTCGATTGTACTTGAAGCGAAACTACCTGATCCGACAGATCAACAAGCACAAATGGCAATGATTCAAAAACTCGCCTATCCCGCTGGCGAAACCTTGAGCCAAAAGATTAGTGAATCAACATATAAAGAGCTCAAGCAATACCTAAGCGGCCTAGGGCTAAACTTAGATGAACTCAATGGCTTTAAACCAGGTTTTGTGCTGAGCATGATGACGATAATGGAGGCTCACAAAGCCGGACTAGCTGGCGAAGGTGTTGATGCGTTTTATGACAAACAAGCTAAAAAAGATAATAAGGAAGTTAACTACCTAGAAACCGCAGAATTCCAACTCAATATGTTGGCAAATATAGGAAAGGACAGCGAAGAAAAATTCATTCTCGAAACCCTTAAAGAAATGAGTAAATTCGAGCCACAGTTAGAACAGCTAATAGCCGCTTGGAGAACAGGTGATATCAACGCAATTGACTCGCTTATCTTGGAGCAAGCCAAAAGTAAAGATCCCCAAGGCTATCAATCCATGTTCACTGATCGCAATCGCAATTGGATTCCACAAATTAGCGAGATGCTTAATGATAAAGAAAAGGAATTAGTATTAGTCGGTGCAGGACACCTTGCTGGCGACGATAGCGTATTAAAAATGTTAAAAGCTAAAGGATACAGTGTCACCAAAATATAATAGCTATTGCAATAAAAAAGGCGCTCATTAAAACATTTTAGTGAGCGCCTTTTTCGTTCTGACACTAGGGCCTAGTCTAATTAATCAGTCACTAAGCTTTTAAGATGTTTTGGTCTAAGTCCTAATACTGCGAACATAGCAAAATAACTAATAGCAGCGACAACAATGAGTTTTGCTAACTCCACCCCTTTGAGCCACGTGTCTTCATCAATCCAGAACCCTTGCTGAGGCATTAAGTAAACAACTATCCCCGCCATAACGAGCGCCGACATTAACGCCTTTACGCCAAATATCATCGTCTGTGATGAAATAGCAAAAATACCATCTTGTTTTAGACGCTGATGCAACCAAAAAGCATTACAAGTTGCAGATAACGCTGTAGCGCCAGCTAAACCAATATAGCCATATTCATAACCAAGGCTTAACACCAAAATTAAGTTAAACACCATATTTGCAATCATTGCTTTAATTCCGATTCTAACTGGTGTTTTGGTATCTTGACGGGCATAAAACCCAGGGGCTAACACTTTAATCAACATAAAGCTCAATAAGCCACACGCATAAGCAGTCAGCGAATACCCTGCCATCGTAACATCATGCTCTTTAAATGCACCGCCGTAAAAAAGTACGTTAATCATCGGTTGAGCCAGCACGATGAGGCCGATCATTGCTGGTATCCCCATTAGCATAACCATGCGCACGCCCCAATCCATTGTCGCTTTGAAGTGAGTATTATCACCGCTATGTTGGCGTGACAATAACGGTAAAATGACCGTTGCAATAGCAATTCCAAACAAACCCAGAGGAAACTCCAAAAGTCGATCAGAATAGAACAACCAACTCACTGAACCACCACTAAGATGAGACGCGATGACAGTGTCTAACAGCAAGTTAATTTGGCCAACGGACACGCCAAATAATGCAGGGATCATTAATGTGCGTATTTTAATCACACCTTCATCATTCCATCCCCATTTGGGACGTACAAGCATCTTTGCCTTGTATAAAAACGGGATTTGAAACAACAATTGAACCAAACCGCCCAAAAACCAACCCCAAGCAATCCCAACAGCAGGCTCATCAAAATGAGGCGAAAAGAAAACAACGGCACTAATGATTGATAAATTTAAAAACACGGGTGTAAACGAAGACACCGCAAAACGCCCCATTGCATTAAGAATAGAGCCTGATAGTCCAACTAAGGTGATAAACCAGATATAAGGAAAGGTAATCTTCAGCATGAATGAGGCTAAATCATACTTGTGCGCATCGGTGCCATCATTGAGCCATTCCAAAAACCAGCCATTGGCAAATATTGCTGCCAACACAGGAGAACCAATAACCCCCAAAATAGCAACAACGGTAACAATGGTCCCTAATGTACCCGATACATAAGCAATTAGGCGCCTAACTTCATCTTCACTTTTTTGAGTTTGATATTCGCTAAGCACTGGAACAAACGCTTGTGCAAAAGCACCTTCTGCAAATAAGCGACGCAGAAAATTAGGAATTTTTGCTACTAGGTAGTACACATCAGCGACAGCACTCGCCCCCAGTACATTGGCTAGCATTACGTCACGTACTAATCCTAAAATACGCGACACAAAGGTCATCACACTGACAATGAGACCTGAACGTAATAATTTTTTACTCAACGAAAAATCCCTAACTTTAAAACCCAATCGGTAGTTGTGCCATAGTTTATCTAAATAGCACCTTAACCACAGCATGATTTATTACATTTAGTAAAATTAGTGTGTTGAATGCAATCGTCATACTAAAAATAGTGCTTCATTCAAATTCACGGTATAAACTCTTAAAACTCAACTCAGTGTCGACCTATTATGAAATCATTAACAACACTACTTGTTTTACTATTATTTATCTCATTCCCCATAACGGCTTCTGACAAAGAAGGCGCGGGCCAAGAAATTAAAAATATCGATATTTTGATGCAATATATTGATGACTATAATCAAGGGCGATTGGATGCCATGCTAAAAGTGATGAGCACTGATATTCAATGGATGAGCATTGATTCAAATAAAATAACTGTCGAAACGAAGAATAAACAACAACTTGCGCAGGCGTTGAAACCATATTTAAGAGGTGGCAATTCGACTCAATCGTCACTAATGCACGTTTTTGAGAACGGCAATTTTGTTAGCACGTTAGAGAAAGCATCATGGCAATCAAACGGTCAGATGAAATCGCAATGTAGTATTGCCATCTACGAATTCGATAAAAACCTTATTAAGAATGTCTGGTATCACGCGGCTCAATCATGTGACTAATTATTCGTAACAAATCGATACATTTAATAGAGGAACTTAAACCAGATGTGTTGTTCGTAATATTCTCTATGTCGTGAGTGGTAACGCCATCACTCATGTGTGAAAGATAAATTACATTGGAAAGTAGCATGGTTAAACGTACATATTCGGTTGTTTTACTCAGTTTTATCGTATTTTTCACCACTACAGCGTTTGCTGCGAAAAATTCATCTCTTTTTAAAGAGTTTACTATCGACTCTCCATTGACGTTAACTCATAACGTGATGATTGCTGACATATCATCAATACCCGGCAAAGAGCTGATTACATTAGGCGTCGACAAAGACAATCAATCTTGGTTAATCATTTATAAACAAATGATAAATAGCCAAGGGTTCGAAGTTCTGGACCAAATTATGCTCGATAAATCTATTTCTCGATTTGATATCAGTGAATATCATGAAGGCCACCAGCAGAAAATATTTTTCATGAGTCACAACCAAGTGATGCTTTATGAACCCTCATTAGGTGTTGGTAAAGGAAGCATTAAGACACTTGGCAACATTCAAAGCTTATTCCTTGATGAAAACCCACAATTCATTGCTAAGGGCGATTTTCTTGTTGAGTTAGATAACAGTGGTAATAATCATATTATTAGTCATCACTTCACTGGCGTAAATATCTACAATCTAGACGGCAATTTTTCACAGCGAACTCAACTAAATATAAAACCACAAATTGCCATGGAAAATGATGCTGCCGAATTTACGAAACAAAAACTCTACGTCTTCGATACTAATTTTGATAACAAACTAGACGTAATAACTGTCGGCGATGGCGAACTCATCGCTCATGTACAAAACAACGAAGGTAGTGAATTTTCAATTCAAAAAATCAAATTAAACGACTCAATTAGCGGCGTAAATTGGTGGGAAAAACGCGATGCGTCTGGTGATAGTTTAGATCAAACAACTTTAGTCTATCGCTCGCTAGAAGAAATTCGTGACGTCAATGGTGACGGCATTATCGATTTAATCGTTAAATATACCCAAAGCTCAGGCGTTTTAGATCGCGCAAACAATTTTGAGGTCTTTTTTGGAAAAAATCGCAACGGCAAATTAACCTTTGATAATAAAGCGAATACGGTGGTCACAGGAGAAGGAACACTCACAGGTCTGCGCTTACTAGATATCAATAATGACGACAAACTTGAGGTAGTACTCTCAGGCTTTGATATTGGCATTTCTCAAATCATCGGCGCGTTAATGTCTGGCAGTATCGATCAAGATGTGTATCTTTATCAACTCGACAATCAATTGGCATTCTCCGAAGACGCTGATGTCGAAAAGGAAGTTGAATTAAATTTTAGTATTTCTTCAGGCCAAAGCGGTAACCCAGTTGTTGAATTGCTCGACGTAAATGGTGATGGTTTAAAAGACTTCCTACTCTCTAGCGGTGAAAAGACGTTAAAAGTCTATCTCGGTCAAAACGGCAAGCGACTATTTAGTAAACGCTCACAACGTTATAAAACCGAGCTCCCTAAAGACGGTAATGTCTTTGAAGTTAATGATATTAATAACGATGGCAAAGACGACATCGTTTTTAAATATGGACGATTAGACGGCAATGAAAAGAGAAAGCAATTTAAAGTATTAATTAGTAAATATTGACCTATACAATAAATAAATTGAGTAGAACAAATGCGAACTCACTAACATTTTTTAGTTTCTTCAAATAAAATCTGATTTAGGGCTAGGACTCACCATTAAATGTTGATAGAATTCGCCCGTTATCATAACGGCCAACTTTGTTAACGCTATTTTTACTCGTAAAAACAGCGTCAGTTTTGCCTTTAGTGGTAAAACTAAACAAAGTAGAGACTGTTATGTCTCCCTTTTAATCATTCGCGATTGATATTAGGTGATAAATCGGGCATAATCCCCGGCCTTAAAATAGTCTCGCATAAGTAAAGTTCTAGGAGTTCACCTTGGCTAACATTAAATCTGCTAAGAAACGCGCTATTCAAGCTGAAAAAAATCGTCAGCATAACGCAAGCCGTCGCTCAATGATGCGCACGTACATGAAAAAAGTTATGTCAGCTATCGAAGCTGGTAACAAAGAAGATGCAACTAAAGCATTTGCTGAAGTTCAACCTGTTTTAGATCGCTACGCGACTAAAGGTTTAATTCACAAAAACAAAGCTGCTCGTCATAAGTCTCGTTTAAACACGCTTATCAAAGCACTTTAATTCGACCTTAGATGTTGTAGTTAAAAAACCGGCTTAGGCCGGTTTTTTTATGCCTGTAATTTAGTTAGTCGACACAACATCAAAACGCCCATTGTATTAACGTAAGACTATCTCTAGAATGTTTCCGTCCTTTAATCAAATACGGAATTATAATGAAGTCTCTTCTTCTTCCCCTCACTATGATTGGTGCGCTAACCATGCCTAGCATGGCATTAGCCAATGACTCAGTCGACAAAGCATCGCTTGAAAAAGCTCATCAGTTACGTGATAGCGCATTACGCTCAAACTTGGGTTACGACATTGTTGAATCACTGACTGTTGAAGTAGGACCGCGCTTAGCCGGTACACCAGCAGATCTCGTTGCAGTTGCTTGGGCAGAAGATACATTTAAAGCGTTAGGTTTTGATAAAGTCTACAAACAGCCTGTTGAAGTTCGTCACTGGGAACGCGGTTTCGCCAAAGCAAGCGTTACAGCACCATTTCCACAACCATTAGCGATTACCGCCTTAGGCGATAGTATTGCTACCCCTAAAGGTGGATTAAAAGGTGAGTTAGTATTTTTTGATTCAGTTGATGAATTACGTCAAGCAAATCCAAACGATGTTAAAGGGAAAATCGTCTATATTGACGCGCGAATGCACCGTCACTTAGAAGGTAAAGAATACAGCACAACCGTTGCTGGTCGTTCAATAGGCTCATCAGTTGCTAGTAAAAAAGGCGCTATTGGTCTTATCATTCGTTCAATTGGCACAGACTCTTCTCGCTTTCCGCATACCGGTAATATGAATTACAAAGATGGCGTTAAAAAGATTCCTGCTGGCGCTATTTCAACATCAGATGCCATGATGTTAATGCAAATGAAAAAACGCGGTTTACCAATTTCAATCAACATGGAATTAGAAACCCGCGCCTATAAGCCGAAAACGTCATATAACGTTATTGGTGAGATTACTGGTAGCAAATACCCAGACGAATATATCTTAATTGGTGCTCACCTTGACTCTTGGGATGAAGGCACCGGTGCATTAGATGATGGTGCAGGTGTTGGTATCGTAATGGCAGCAGCACATGAAATAAAAAAACTAAAACCTAAACGTACTATCCGCGTTGTCTTATTTGCCAACGAAGAAGGCGGCCTCATCGGTGCTAAAGAATACCGTAAAGCCAATGCCAAAGATCTTCATAAGATAAAACTTGCTGGCGAATCAGATTTTGGTGCACGTAATATTTGGCGCTTTGATAGTCAAGTTCATCCAGACAACCTAGATGTTATGGCACATATCAACAAGGTACTTAAACCATTAAGTATCAACAGTGGTAACAACAAAGCTGGCGGCGGCCCAGATGTCTCAATCTTGCCAGAAAAAGGCGTGCCAGTATTTAGTCTTCGTCAAGATGGTACAGACTACTTTGACTACCACCACACGCCAAATGATACGTTAGACAAAATCAATCCAACTGAGTTAGCACAAAACGTTGCTGCTTGGGCGGTAGTTGCCTATGTCACAGCACAGGCTGATGAGAAGTTATTGCCTTTACCAAAGAAAAAGTCAGCCAAGTAATACCTAGACTTAACATAACTTAATATAGAGACCTCTACATGTAGAGGTCTTTTTTTGTTCAAAAAAGCTGCAATTCAATCATTTTTTTCGTAAGCTAACTTTCAGTGAGAGAAATCTCGTCGGTACCGCACTAATAATTTTAATGAAAAGTTATTGTTAAGGACAAGACAGTGCTGAAAGTTGTAGGTGAAGATTCTGCAGTCAATAACACTGCAAAAAATAAGAAATCGAACTTTGACCCTTGTGAGATAGTGACAAGGATTAATAATGGCGATCAAAGTGCTGAAATAGAATTGATTAATTTTTATAGCGATCGACTTCTGTATATATTGACAAGAAAGTTCTCAGATCTCGACATCTGTAAGGATGCTTTGCAAGACACATTTATCATCGTTCTTAATAAAATAAAGAATGGATTAATCAACGACTCAACCAAACTCACCGCCTTTATCCGCTCTACAGCAATAAACAGTGCACTAATGATTATCAGAAAAAACAAAAAATACATTGATGCCAGTGATAGTAATATTATTAACAATTTAACAACACCTGAACTTTCAAGCAGTGAACAAATTGAACAACGTCAGCTAGCAACAATGGTTATTGATGTTATAAACAGTTTAAAAAACGAGCGAGACCGTACAATTCTAACCAGTTTTTATATTTCTCAGCTAGATAAGCTGCAAATTTGTCAACAACTCGATATCACGCCTAATCATTTTGACAAAGTAATATACCGCTCTAAACAACGCCTTAAGCAGTTAATCTTGACAACTAACAATCCAAGTTTTATGACGAGTATTAGCCAGTGGTTTCGTCAACAAATAGAGGGAACCAGGCATGAATAATTCTATTAATTATCATTCACAAATCCGTGATTACCTTTTAAACCGATTGACACCGCAACAAGAAGAATCATTCGAAATCTGGCTACTCGAAACACATGGTGCGCAAGAAGAAGTAGAATTAGAGCGGGTTATGCTTGAAGGCGCTAAAGAACTTACAGATATCGCTTGTTTTCAAGGCAAAAAAGTCGTCAAAGAGAGCCCGAAGAAACATTCATATTCTATCTTTCTCCCAAGCGTTGCAGCTGCCGCTGTTATTGCGTTTTCAATAACACTCTTATGGCCTATATCACAAAACATCAGCTATCAAGAAGTTTATATCGAGCAATTGAGAAGCCATGAACCTCCAAAAGTTGCAATAACTTCAAAAGACGATAGCTCGAACTATCAATTTATTGTGGCACTCGATGATATGGAACCACCAGCATTTGATGTCACCATTACAGATAACAGCACCAAACAAGTTGTATTTAATGAAATCGTCAAACCTAACGCTCATGATGAACTCGTCATAAACATTAAAAAATCAACGTTGAAATCAAACGAATATCGCCTTGATATCAAGCCGCTTATTTATCAGCAGTCCGTTAGCTTTATTTTACAGGTATCTCCATGATAAAGCTTTTATTAGCAAGTATTTCTATATTTATTACCTTATTTTCGACAACTTTAAAGGGTCAGCCACTTACCATTAGTCAGGGTATTCATGAACAATCGTTCAGTGTTGAATTGATTAATGAAGATAAACCGGTTGTAACATTTAATATTGAACGCGACGGGCTGTTAATTGTAGAGATAAAACAACAAGGCGATTTCTTATCAGAACGACTATGGATTGATGGCACCCCACAACTCTATATGGATTTGTTTGGCTTTACCGAGGGAAGTGATTATGTTTCTAAAAAAGTGAAAACTGGAGATATCGTTAGTTTAGAAATTAAGAGTTACTTTAAGAAAGAGATAAATAACAATATTGATATAGTAGTTACTATTGTCTCAACTGAACATAAATCATTCGATGAATATCTCGTCGCTTTTAATACTATCAACTTGTTAGCTAAAAAAACCAAGCAAGCTTATTCTGATAGTGGAAAGAATTTCAAAAATCTCTTAGAGCAAACACTTCAATTGAGTACTCAAACGAGAGAAGTAATACGAAATTTACCTTTTGAACAGTTAAAACAGAATTTGACTTTTAATCACGCCGTACTTCTTAGTGATATAGGAAAACGAAAGCAATCATTTGAACTCTTTGAGTCTTTGCGGCATAAAAAAGTAAACCGTGCACTCACACTGCTCACCAATTATTACGCCGCCCTATTACTTCCTGATTATTTTGAACAAGAAGAACTATTATCGATTCTAGACAAAGCGATACTTTCATCAAATGATTACAATAGCTATTTATATGAAAACGCAAGAATGGATCAATGTACGGCTCTTCAACAGCAAGCTTCTGATAATACTTTAGAATGCTTTGAACTAATCATTAAAGAGCAGTTACTCGAGCATGCACCGCTGAAATTAGCCGTTTTACAGTCTAACTTAGCCCATCTTAGTTTTTCAAAGCACAAATACATGCGATCGATAATACTTGGGAAGAACAGTTTAGAAACCTTAGAAAAAATAAAGGATAACGCAATACTAAAGCAAAGCTATGCAAAGAAAAAAGCAATTTTTGAATATCAACAAGCGATTAGACTTAATTCCCTTGGGCTAGAAAATCATGCTCTCGAAAAAATACTCTCTTCAATCAAAGTGTTTTCCAAATATAATCAACGGGAGTTCTTATTAAATAGCATAATTGAAGTTGGAAATATCTATTTAAGTAATAACCAAGGACAAATAGCCCATTATTTAGCAAGTTTTGTACTGTCCAATATCACTGATGGCTTAAAATCAGATCATTATCATCTCCTTGAAAATGCCCTATTTCTCGCAGCCAAAAGTGCTATTTATGAAAAAAAAACGGATGCGGCTCAAGAGTACATTAATCAAATTTATAAGCTATCAAGTAAGAATTCGGATAAACAGGCTGAATACAAAATGGCTATCCAGTTTTTTAAATATCAAATTTCTAAGAGCCCCAAACTTGCGAAAGAACTCATAGAATTATTTAAAGAATCAAGCAGTAGTAATAGGAAAAAGCCTAAATGGATATTGCGAGTCACCCAGTTGTTAATAAAAACGAATAACGTTAAAGGTGCCTCAGAGCTCATAGCACAGCTAAATAATGCTAAATTGTCCTTTAAAGATGAGATCGCCTTTCTGAAATACAACTCGCAGCTTTCTTTGTTAAGTAAAAAAAATGAGCAGGCAATCAAAACGGTCAATAAGGCTATTGATAGAATTGAAATACAGTATCGTCATCTAGATAACATTGGATTAAAACGTAATTTTTACGGTATTTTTAGCGATGTATTCGCATTAAAAACTAAAATTCTAATTTCACAATACGAAACACACAAAGACGTTAATTTGCTGTACGAAGCGAGCCAACTTAATTTCCCTAAAATTGCTCCTTTAAGAGAAAATCAATATGACATTTCGTCGTCAATTGAGAGACAGCAGATAGCAAATGAGTTAGCTGATTTGACAATGAATGAAAGTAATACCGTTAAAATAGTTACCAAACTTTTAGCCCTAGAAAATTTCTATAATAAAAACCTGAAACAAAAAAAGACGAATCGATTAACCCAGCTACAAGTTGATAATGCAGCTGCTAGGGGAATCACTTTACATTATGTTTTGATGTCAAATGAATCTCTTTTATTCATCTATCAAAATAATAAAATTACATTCCATAGACTTCCCAGTGAAGAAATCATTAATAGCCAAATTAAATCGCTTTTCCTTGCAATAGAGAAACGCTCAGATAGCGCTTTCACAATAGCCCAAAAAATTAGCGAAATTTTAATTCCAAAAAAGTTATGGCAATCTCCAAACGTACAAGAATTAACGGTTATTGGCAGCGGGCTCACATGGCAATTACCATTTAATATCTTACCTGATATTCAAAGCTCTACATGGAAAGATAAATTACTTATCGATAAATTTATCGTCAAGAAATCTCTTACACTGAAAAATTCTTCATCACTCCTCGATTTACCCAAAATCAACATTTTGTCCATAAGCGATCCCATTTTCTCAAATAATGATGCGAGAGCTCCCAAAATAAACGCAATGCTCGGACATTCGAAAACACTCAGTAGACTAAAAAGTAGTAGAGTTGAAACCCTAAGCTTAAAAAGGTCTTTCAACAATAATAAAATAGAAGATATATCAGGGTTCTCTGCTACAAAATCAAAATTCATAGAATTGGTGAATAACACCTCTCCTACTTTAATTCACATTGCAAGTCACAGCTTTGCCTCATCAGAAGAATATAGAAATGCCGGAATTTTCTTTACGGCTTTGAACCGTAGTGGTGAACAACAAGATCATGTATTAAAACTTCAAGAAATTGAGCAATTAAGAAATAACGCTGAATTGGTCGTATTAAGTGCTTGTGATAGCAATATTGGAAAGACGACATTTAAATCCCCCATTGATGGTTTAGCTATTGCTTTTATTAACTCGGGTGCACGAAGAGTTCTCGCGAGTCAGTGGAAAGTGCCATCAAGATCAACAGCATTATTGATGAAGAATTTCTATCGTCACTTGTCAAATTCAAAAAGTTATAGCCTTGCTCTCAGATCGGCGTCACAAGATGTGAGAAAGCAATATCAATACCCTGCAAGGTGGGCTGGATTCACAATTACACATAACTATATCGGAGAACCACATGAATAATCCCCCTGAAAAATTAAAACTAAAATTTGATGATGAAACCTGTAACCATCCATTAAATATTTTACGATTAAAAAAATTGAAGTTTGAGTTTGTTGAAGAGAATGTTGTTAAGTGTATTAAAGCAAAAAGCTGCACAGCTCAAAGCAATTGTAGTGATATAGGAGATATCTGGTTACAAGTAGAACGGGCAAATGTCATACGTCACTTATATGACAATTACACGTTAATTTCAGGATCATGTATAGAAAAAAACGGTACAGACAACATAATCTGGACTTATTTAATAGAAGTGTTTAACAAAGACTTCAAGATGAATGTAATTGGGTATAGCACAAAAGGCAGCATACCAGTTAATCCTCGCGGCCCTGCCTCCGCAGTTGGAAAAGTTGAGACATAAACCTCTGTTCTTAAACCAGCACCGGATAAATTGACGCTATCAAACACGCCGCCATGGTGTAGTTAAAAAGCGTTAACCGGCGTTGGTTGCTTAACAACACACTAATTTTTTGCCCGAGTATCGTCCAAACACCAACCGATGGCACATTCGCCATAATAAAAATTGAGGCGATGACGGCAATGGATAGCACGCTACGATCTGGAGAATAGACGCTAATGGCCGTGAGTGCCATTGACCATGCTTTTGGGTTAACCCATTGAAATGCACAGGCTTGAAAAAATGTTAACGGCTTAGCCCCTTCAACCTCACTTTGTGTTGGCTTTCCTGAGCGTGCAATTTTATAAGCTAAATAAACCAAATACACTATGCTTAATACTTTTAACACTAGGTGCGAAGTCGGAAATTGGTCAAATACAGTCATCAACCCCATACCCACTAATATCACCATTAAGCCAAAGCCTAATGTGATTCCAGCCATGTGAGGCATAGTGCGTTTAAAGCCAAAGTTAGCGCCAGAGGACATTAACATTAGATTATTTGGTCCCGGTGTCACCGTTGAAACAACGGCAAAAACAGCTAAAGCTGCAAGTAATTCAATAGTCATCTCTAATTCCTTAATTATTTATCTCGCAGACAATTATATTGACTAATTATTGAAATTATCTTGCTTTGCGTGTGCTTGAACTGCTAATTTTGCAATCTATGAACAAATTAGATCGTATTAACGAAAGAATATTGCATGAACTATCAAGCGATGGCCGTGTCAGCAATGCCGAGCTCGCACTACGGGTTGGATTATCGCCCTCAGCGTGTTTACGTCGCGTGCAAGAACTAGAACGCAACGGAGTCATCAGCGGTTATCGCGCAGTGCTTAATAAAAGCGAATTAGGGGTGGGTTGTGTTGCTTATGTAATGGTTGGCCTATCTAACCATACAAAGGATGCTCAGTTGGCCTTTGAGGCTGCTATGGCAATAGCATATCAAGTTGTCGAATGTCATAACATCACTGGCTCTTACGAATACTTAATCCGAGTTGAAACCAGTGACTTGAATACCTACAAAAATTTTCACACTGAAGTGCTAGGCACTTTAGCCCAAGTAACGTCTATATCGACCTATGTCGTCATGGAGTCAACTAAAGACCAGCGCTCGTAACGCTGTTAACTATTTAGGCTTCTAATTTACGTGTAAATACCATATCTTGCGCGTTCGATTGTTCAGCATCATATTGATAACCTTCATAATCAAATGCCTCTAACTCTTGAGGCGTTGAGACGCGTTTATCAATCATATAACGCACCATTAAGCCACGCGCTTTTTTAGCGTAAAAGCTAATAATTTTATATTGACCATTTTTATAATCTTTAAAAATTGGCGTGATAATTTGGGCATTAACATTCTTTGCTTTTACTGCTTTAAAATATTCCGTCGATGCTAAATTCACCAACACTTCGCTGCTCGCTTCTTTCAAGGCGCTATTTAATGTTTCCGTAATCTTATTTCCCCAAAACTCATACAAGTTTTTACCACGAGAATTATCAAGTTTAGTACCCATCTCTAGGCGATAAGCTTGCATTAAATCCAGTGGGCGTAATAAACCATAAAGACCAGATAAAATACGCAGATGTGACTGAGCAAATTCAAGATCATCGTTAGTTAAGGTGTCCGCGTCCAAGCCGACATAGACATCACCTTTAAATGAATGCACAGCGTGCTTGGCATTTTCAGTGTTAAATGGCGTAGCCCATTCACCAAACCGCGCCGCATTAAGGCCAGCTAATTTATCACTAAGCTTCATCAATGACGCAATATCAGTGGCTGAAAGTTCCTTACAACGCTCTATCAGGATTTCAGCTTCACCTAACAATTCACATTGCCCTGCTGGCAGATCTTTTGCTGGAGTTTCAAAGTCGAGTTTCTTTGCTGGAGAGATGACCGCTAGCATTTTATAAAGCACCTTAATCAATAATATTTTTGGTTATTGTACTAAGTAATACAGGCAATTCAACCATGCTAATTACAAGGATAAATGTGACGAAAATAACGATTTCATGACACAAGTGACAGTTTTATAACTTCTCGTAATTAAATTACACAATTAGCCTTTGGATCTCTTAAATTACATGTTATATGTAATTACAACAAAATTTAAACCGCTCAGCAGTATTTAGGACCTGTTATTCTTTGAAGAATGAATTTTGTGCAATTGACAAGAATTTTTCGCACGGCATGAGGAGCGACACCTAGTTTACCTAGGCGAGCGACGAATAACACAGCGATAATGTCTTGTCATTGCATCCGAAGGACAGCGTTTGTTCGTTATTTATATGGCGTTATCGCCTGCTAGCTTAGCCCACTAAGCGTCGCAGTCTCTGCCTTGTATAAACTCCGAACAATTCGCTGCAAAAGCCTTCTTCAGAGAGCCACAGGCCCTTAGTATACTCACTACAGCGCTTGCCTTATTAGGAATAAATACCGTAATGAATAAATTAGAACAACTTAAAACAATGACTTCTGTTGTTGCAGACACTGGCGACTTCGAAGCGATCAAATTATACAACCCAGAAGATGCGACAACTAATCCGTCGTTAATTTTAAAAGCAGCTCAATTACCGCAATATCAATCTTTAGTAACCGACGCGATTGCCTTTGGTAAAACAAATGGCGAATCACAAGCACAACAACTTTCAAGCGCGAGTGATTACCTTGCTGTTGCCATCGGCCGAGAAATCTTAAATACCATCCCTGGCCGTATTTCAACAGAAGTTGATGCACGTCTATCATTTAATAAAGAAGCATCTCTTGCCAAAGCAAAACAACTTGTTGCAATGTACAAAGATGCAGGTGTTGATAAGAGTAAGATTTTAATTAAACTTGCTTCGACATGGGAAGGTATTTGCGCTGCAAAAGAGCTAGAAGAAGAAGGGATTAACTGTAACCTAACGCTACTATTTAGCTTTGCTCAAGCAAAAGCGTGTGCAGAAGCGAACGTATTTCTTATTTCACCGTTTGTAGGTCGTATTTTGGATTGGTACAAAGCTAATACAGATAAGAAAGAATACGCTAGTCATGAAGATCCTGGCGTAGTATCTGTAACAGAAATCTACAAATACTATAAAACTCATGGTTACAACACAGTAGTAATGGGCGCAAGCTTTAGAAACACAGGTGAAATCCTTGAACTTGCGGGCTGTGATAAGCTAACGATTAGTCCTAACTTGTTACAAGAACTTGAAGACGCTGAAGGCGAAGTTGTTCAAAAGCTTGTAAATAACTTTGAACAGCAAACTGCACCAACCCCTTTAACAGAAGCACAATTTAGATGGGAAATGAACGAAGACCCAATGGCAACTAACAAGTTGTCCGAAGGCATTCGTAATTTTGCTGTAGATCAGAATAAGCTAGAAGACATGCTATTAGCCCAATGGAACTAGTATTTATCTACTAAAAGATGAGCTAAGTCACTAAAAAAGTTTTATTTTTTTATTGACTCCTTCTGCATAATGAGTTAATTATTAACCAATCATTCAGCAGAAGGAGTAAACCATGGACAGGTTAGAATTTGCGGCGAACTATGATGCAGTACCAGCAAAACGCGGTCGCCCTAAAGGTAGTAAAAAGAAAAAATGGCGTGAAATTGAAGCCATTCAGGATAGACAACGATTAGCAAAAGAGCTAACTGATTTAGATTTAGGTCATGAATATAATATTGATGACATTGATCTCGATTTTTAAGGCTGATTCATTCAAAATAAAAAGCGCCCATTAAGGCGCTTTTTTTATGCTGAAAATATACTAGGTACTTACTTGAACACGATCCCAACAACTATTCATTCTTCTTGGCTACCACTGTTCCAACAAGAGTTTTCAAAAGACTACATTAGTCAGTTACTTTCTTACTTAGAACAACAAAAAAGTGATGGCATTGTAATATATCCACCTGCTTCAATGTGGTTCAAAGTATTTGAAATGCCTTTAGCTGACATAAAACTAATCATTGTCGGTCAAGATCCATATATCAATGAAAATCAAGCAATGGGGTTGTCATTTAGCGTACCTAAAAGTGAAAGAATTCCGCCAAGTCTGAGAAATATCTATAAAGAACTCCAGACAGATCTTGGTATTATCGCACCGCAACATGGCGATCTGAGCCGTTGGTTCAATGAAGAGTCAATATTTTTACTCAACGCGTCCTTAACTGTTGAGGCAGGTAAAGCAGGTAGTCACCTTAAAAAAGGTTGGCAACAATTCACCGCCGCAGCAATCGAATTCATCAACCAACACGCTAGCAATACAGTGTTTTTAGCCTGGGGCGCCTTTGCCCATAAATGCTGTGCCAACATCGATATTAACAAACATGCTGTAATTAAAACTTCACATCCTAGTCCACTTGGCGCTTACAAACAGATGAAAACAGCACCTGCTTTCTTGGAGTCAAAGTGCTTCAGCCAAGCGAATCATTACCTCACAGTAAAAGGTCGTAGCGCGATAGATTGGCGTATCGATTAAGAGCTAAGAGAACACTTACAAATCAGATTACACACGCTTACGTCATAAGCAATACGATAATGGCAAGATGCATAGGTATATATTAGATCGAGGTATTCCTATGCAAAAACTATTACTTACTGCTGTTTCGGCATTTAGCCTACTAACAGTCGCTGGCTGCGGCTCATCGAGTTCGAGTGCGGTTTCAGCTCTAGCTCCGACTCCGACATCATCTCTGTCTGCCGAAACAATTGCACTGGGCATATCTCCTGTGCCTAATAATCTATCGAACACATACACTGCTGCATTAAAGTTTAATAGATATACCAGCCTCATAACCCCTAACGGCGGTGAAATAGGTATCGTAGCGCAAGATGGCCTTACCGATAATCAAATCGTTCGGGCTCGCTCAATTCTCGCTTTTTACTTAACTAACGTTCCGGGTACTAAATATGGAAGTGACAAAAGCGCTGTTGCGAATAAACTTGCTGAAAATGGTGCGAAACTATTGTTATTAAATGGCGTTGATGACGGTACTAATGCAGGCGCAGAATTAAACGGTCAACCACTATATTTTGGCGAGCTTCAAGTTGAAGGAGGCGCATGGTATATCAACCAAAACTATGAACATCGCGATGCTTCGTATGAAGAAATTCTCCATTTCATCCATGACTATGGTATCGGTGTCGATCAAAATCCAAGTTTTATTGGTGCACTACCTGACTATCAAGCAGAAATTAGAGCGGCAGAAGTAGATGCCTCAGCCAAGAAATTATGGGGAATAGGGCAAGATTCTTGGCTTCAAGAGTTAACGGCAGAAAATAGCCTAACTCAGGAATATCTTGCGGCAGTCATTGATTCTTATTATGGATTATGGGGGGCATGGCAACCTGAAACTGATGCTCAAAAAGGAAATGGCATGTGGGGATTATATGTCGGTAAAGACCGTAAGGATACGGCCGACGATGATCCAATGGGTACCCAGGTTGTACAGCAGTTTTTTTCACCAGTCATCACCTATAATGCTCGTATAGATGAGACCTTCAATGGCACATTTACACTTTCATTCAATACGGCATTACCTTACACTCATCATTCTCAATATCTTAAGGATGTTACACTGACAGGAACTAATGCGAGTGGCGTTAAAGTTAATCAATACAACAATAACATCACAGGTAATGACGCGGAGAATACCGTCTATTTCTCTGGTAATTATTCTGAATATCAAATTAGCTTTGAAAACAATACTGTCATAGTTGAAGACCTTCAAGATGACAGAGAGGGAACAAATACGTTAACCAGTATCGAAAAACTCAGTTTTTCGGACACTGTCGTAAATTCACCGACTGAGTAATCAATTAGTGCCCCCCATTTAATAGGACTCCATGTATTTCTGCATAGAGTCCCTGTTAAACAGATAGCATCTTAACTCCACACCTTTTGCAACTAAAAATATTACTGCCCCGCCCATCGATTAAAAGTAACCTAGAAACTACATAGCTGTAGGTAATAGAGCTATCATAGACTGTTGCCGAAATGCACTAATGTTTCAAGCACAAGCGCCGACATGAACGTAAGTAATTGCAGAATGCATTCTTTCTAGGATGTACGTTATTAGAATAACGCAAGAGCAGTTATCAAAATGCACAGACGTGACCACTATCCGACGTTGATGGGACCTATCATCACACATAATTAACTAAACGTCAGAAAGCAAAAAAGCCGCTACATTTCTGTAGCGGCTTTTTCTAAATAGGTGTTT
>CAJXRU010000043.1 GCA_913060565.1 uncultured Gammaproteobacteria bacterium
CATGCCTAGTCTCGTGGGCTCGGAGATGTGTATAAGAGACAGATTCAGTAGGTTAATTTGGTCGGAACGAGAGGATTTGAACCTCCGACCCTTTGTCCCCCAGACAAATGCGCTACCAAGCTGCGCTACGTTCCGATTATCGATTTTAGTTGACTAAATCAGTACTAATATTAACGTGAAATTCTTAGATTTCAAGTAGTAACATGGATGTCATTCAGCGCGAGTATTCAATTCCCAACATTTCTTTATAAGTTGTCCCATTAATGGGATTGACTATTCAATTGGCCATCCCATTTTCGAAACTCCATCGTGAAATAAATTATTTTATATAAGTTAAGTTTTTGATTTTGTTTAATTTAGTGTTTTTGGCACGTCCTTTGTAATACATGGCTAACTTAGGTCAAAAGTGAGCCGGAAATGGACATTGTAAGAGACAGTAAAAAATCAAAACGTAAACCCTTGTTAATCGCGGGTGCTGTAGGTGTGTTAGTGGTTGGTGTTATCGGCTTGATGATAAAACCAAGCAACGCGTCGTATGTGGTTGATAAAGACGCGCTACTTTTTGCAACGGTTGAGCAAGGCGATATGAAAGTACGGGTGCGCGGTACTGGTGTATTAGCGTCGAAAGATATTCGATGGTTGGCCACCGATGTGGCAGGACGTGTTGAGCGCATCGTGACCAAAGCTGGTGCTCTCGTAAAAAAAGGTGATGTTATTTTAGAGTTGTCGAACCCACAGCTTGTGCAGCAAATGCAAGATTTCGGTTGGCAGCTTGAAGAAATGCAGGCGGAAACGACGGCGCTTGAGGTATCACTTGAATCACAATTATTAGATCAAGAAACAGTCGTTTTGAATGAACAGCTTAATTACGAGCGTGCAAAGTTAACTTTTGATGCTGAAAACTCGTTGTTAACGCAGGGCGTTATTGCAATTTCTAAAATTAAACACCAAGAAGCTCAAATCGAGGTTAAGCGTTTTAAGCAACGTTGGGATTTGGAAAAGAAACGTTTAGCAAAGCGTCGTGAAAATCATGATGCCCAGCGTTTATCTTATAAAGCGAAACTAAAGCGTTTAAGTCACAGCTTAGCGCGTGCGCAAAAGCAGGTCGATAATCTGACGGTTCGCGCCAGCATGGATTCTATTGTACAAGAAATGCCACTGGAGCTTGGACAACAGGTTAATCCTGGCAATAACTTGGCGCGATTAGCTCGCAGCAGCTTATTCATCGCTGAGCTACGCATTCCAGAGAAACTCATTAAGAATGTCAAAATATCGCAAGCCGTGAGTGTTGATACGCGCAGCTCGATAATTAAAGGGCATATTATTCGAATCGATCCTGCGGTTGTTAATGGCACAGTACAGGTTGATGTGGATTTACTTGGTGAATTACCCATTGAAGCACGTCCTGATCTGACAATCGACGGGGTTATCGATATTGCAGACATTGAAAATACCTTATTCGTCAAACGCCCTATGTACGCCAAAAACGATACCCAAGGAAGAGTTTACGTGCTCGATGAGCAATCACAGGAAGTGGTTAAGCGCGATATTGAATATGGGCAAACATCCAATCAATTTATTGAAATTAAATCTGGGCTTAAACCGGGGGAGAGCATTGTGGTCTCTGACGTTACGGCTTGGCAGTCACATCAAAAAGTTAGCATTAATTAGAAGGAAATCATTATGAGCACTGAAAATAACGAAAAAGCACTAGTGAACTTAGTCGATATTAACAAGATTTTTTACACCGATGAGGTAGAAACGCAAGCGTTAAATGGCATCAACTTGTCGATTAATAAAGGGGAATACTTGTCAATCTCTGGTCCATCAGGGTGTGGTAAATCGACGTTATTATCATTACTTGGTTTACTGGATACATCAAGCAATGGTCAATATAGCCTAGCGGGACATGATGTGTCTGATTTGTCACGAGATGAGCGAGCGCGTATTCGTAATAAAGAAATTGGCTTTGTTTTTCAATCATTTAACTTGATAAGTGATTTAAGTGTTGAAGAAAATGTTGCCTTGCCACTCACTTATCGTGGTGATTTAACAGCAAGTGATATTCAACAGCGCGTGACTGAATCACTTGAGAAAGTTGAAATGGCTCATCGTGGCAGTCATTTTCCGTCGCAGTTATCGGGTGGACAGCAACAACGTGTTGCCATCGCTCGCGCATTAGCGGGCACACCGTCAATTATTTTGGCGGATGAGCCAACAGGTAACCTTGATTCTAAAAATGCGCAAACGGTGATGAATTTGTTGGACAAGTTACATCAAGAGGGCGTCACTATTTGTATGGTAACCCATGATCCTGCGTCTGCTGCACGAGCTAGTCGTATGATTGAAGTGTTTGATGGCACCATTGTCGCGGATAAAGCGACAGCCAGCGCATCAGCAATTGCGGTTTAATAGGAGAATGACTATGTCTTTCTGGATAGATATTAAATATGCAGCGCGTTTGCTGCTGAAAAAGCCGTTGTTTGCATTGACGAGTATTCTCATCGTCGCGGTGGGTTTAGGCCTAACAGTGTATACATACTCTATGTTAAACAGCTTGGTTTTCAAACCGATGACACTTAATGGCGATGTGCCTATTTATGCGATTGAAGCTGAATATGATCACAATCATCTGTCACGCCGTGCGGCAGATCCCTTTGATTTAAATCGTGTTAAGCGCGATATCGATGTGATTGATGATATTGGCTTTTATCAAGATGGCACGGCGCTTTTTCAAGATATTGAAGGTAAGTCTGGTACGGTAAAATTTAATGCCTCTTATGTGAGTTGGAATGTTTTTGAATTCTCATCAACACCGCCAATGCTAGGTCGTGGTTTTAGAGAGTCTGATCAACAAAAAGGCGCCGAGCCAGTTGTTATGCTGAGTTATGATATCTGGCGTGATTATTTTGATGCGAATGAGCAAGTGGTTAATAGCTTATTAACCGTTGAAGGCGAGAAAATGCGCGTTGTTGGTGTTATGCCACAAGGTTATGCATTTCCGATGGTTGCTCAAGCGTGGCTGTTGTTGCCACCAGAGTTTTTAGCACCGGTGGAGCGCAGTCGACTATCGGCGTTTGGCTTTATGAAGTTAAAGCCTGGCGTTGAATTTTCAGAGTTTGAGCGTGAGCTTGACCGAGTTAATCCATTAATTATTCAAGATATTCCTGAAGAGTTTATTTGGCGACTATCAGATAATGGCAGTTATTTACGTGCGCTTGATTATAAGGAAGCGAGCATCACTCAATATTACTCCATCTTTATTGCGATGTTTATTGTGGTGTTTTTAATCTTGATTCTAGCCTGTATTAATATTGGTAACTTATTGCTGGCCCGTGTGAATGAGCGGATCAAAGAAGTAGCTATTCGCGTTGCCTTGGGTATTCCGAGAACACGCTTAGTTTGGCAGATGTTATGGGAAAGTATTTTCATTTGTACTATTGGTGGTTTCTTTGCCATTTTGGTTGCTGGCTGGGGATTAGAGCTAACCAATATGCTCTTTGACAATGCCTTTGCTGTTGATCAACAAAAACCATTTTGGTGGGTGCTATCACTGGACAGTCACGCAATTTCTGCTCTAGCGATGACAGTTGTTGTGATGATTTTTATTACTGGTCTTATTCCAGCATGGCGCGCTCTCACGGGTGATTTCAACGCAATTTTACGCGATGGAACACGCGGCGCTATGGGGAAAAAAGCGGCTCAAGCCAGTAAGGCACTTGTTGTTTCTGAAATCTTGTTGTCTTGTGTGGTACTTGTAATTGCAACCATATTGCTGTTTACCAGTTACTCAGCTGCAAATGCTGATTATGGAGTGGACACTGAAAATCGCATTACAGCGAGACTAGAACTGCCCATCTTGGCATATCCTCAGGCAAGTCGTGATGCGCCTGAAGAAGAGCAACGCAAAGCAGGATTTAAACGCTCTGACTTTTACTATCAGCTAAAAGAAAAAATGGAAGCATTGCCAAATGTTGAAGGCGTTGCCTTTATGAGCGCTTTCCCGGGCACTGGTGAAGGAACAAGCTTCTTTGAAATTGAAGGCCGCGCTGCACAGGTTTATAACGAAAACCCTTATAGTAATAATGAAGGGGTTAGCCGAGATTCATGGCATGTAGTTGGGATGTCGATTCTTGATGGTCGTAGTTTTGATTATCGTGATAGTGAACCCGGTGTACGTAGTATCATTATAAATGAATCTATTGCACGTGAATTCTTTCCTGACGGTGATGCGGTAGGTAAACGTGTTCGTCGTGCTAGTTCTCGTGGTACAGGCGATTGGAATACAATTATCGGTGTGGTCTCTGATACTTTCCATGGCTCTGCAATGCGTTCATCAAGTGCGTCTTATAACTCATATCAGGTAATTGACGTGTTTGCACCATCACGCATAAGCATCGCCGTGCATTACACTGGGCGTCAGGCATTGGCAGAAAAAGCATTACGTGAATCTATCATTGCTATTGATCCTCGCGTAGCAGCGTTTCACGTGCAAACCTACGACGAGTTAATTTATCAGCCAATGATGCTAGTCACAGCGGTGAGTAAAATATTCTTGTTATGTGGTGTTGTAGCGGTGTTCCTCGCAGCTAGTGGTATTTACGCGGTGGCTTCAAATGGCGTGACGCAGCGAACACAAGAAATCGGTGTACGCAGAGCACTGGGTGCAACTGATTCGATGATTATGCGTCTGTTTATGAAACAAGCGGCTATTCAACTTATCGTTGGCTTGGCATTTGGCTTAGGATTATCCCTTTGGATTATCGATTCAATGACCGATACGATGGTGATGAATGAGCTGAGCTATTATGTTGGCTTCATTGCTATGCCAACACTGATTATCGCCATGGTGTTATTTGCTACCTTTATTCCGACGCGACGCGTTGTATTAATGGAGCCAAGCAACGCGTTACATCACGATTAAGTGATTGGCGCGTAACATAAAGTATTATTGAGTGGGCCTTGATTATGTTAGGCTCACGCAATATTTGAAGTTTGTGCTAAGTCTCTTTGTTAAGGTGACTTAGTACTAGCTTTACGCTAATTGAAATTTAGAGGACGCGCATGACACATTCTATTTTAATCGCCGATGATGACGTGCAAATTATCATGGCGCTAAAGCTCCTGTTAAAGCCGTTAAAATTTAATGTGGTGGTGGCGCAAACACCTGCCCAAGCACTTGAATACGCGGCAAAGCGTGAATTTGACGTGGCATTAATTGATTTAAATTATCATGCAGACACGACGTCGGGTTTAGAAGGGTTGGCGTTAATCGCAGAGCTAAAGCAGTTGGACGAGCTATTACCGATTGTTGTCATGACGGGTTATAGCAGCGTTGATATTGCCGTTGATGTTATGAAGCAAGGTGCTAGCGATTTTGTGCAAAAACCTTGGGGCAATGATCGCCTTTTATCTATTTTACAAAATCAAATTACTCTTAAACAATCGCGCCGACGTGGTAATAAACTTGAAGCGCACAACACGTTGTTATCAACAGAGCGCTCGACACCTAAATCAAATATTGTCGCGCATTCGGCGTTGATGAAACAATTATTGTCACAACTGGAAAAACTTGCACTCAGTGACATGAATATCATGCTCACTGGTGAAAATGGCTGCGGTAAGAGCATGTTTGCAGACTATATTCATCGATGTTCTCCCCGCCAGCCTCAGTCGTTTGTTGCTGTTAATATGGGCGCGATCAGTGAAAGTCTATTTGAAAGTGAAATGTTTGGGCATGTTAAAGGCGCATTTACAGACGCAAAAACACAACGAATTGGTCGTTTTGAATTAGCGGAACAGGGGAGTATTTTTCTTGATGAAATTGCTAATATTCCACTGTCACAACAAGCAAAATTATTACGTGTGTTAGAAGAGCATGAGTTTGAAAAGCTAGGCAGTTCAAAAACCCAAACCATGGATGTGAGACTAATATCGGCGACTAATTCACCGCTGGATGTGTTAATTAGTGAAAACAAATTCCGCCAAGATTTATTGTATCGTCTCAACACCATAGAGATTCGAATTCCGCCATTACGTGAGCGCATTGATGACATCATGCCATTAGCCATGAGTTTTTTGGCGCAGCATAACCAAAAATATCAACTGAGCGTTATTGGGTTTGATGAAGACGCGATACTCGCATTGCAGCAATATGAATGGCCGGGAAATGTGCGTGAACTAAACCACATGGTCGAACGCGCTATATTCTTATGTAATAGCGACCATATTTGTGCGCAAGACTTAGGCTTGCAAGTCGCGGATGTGCCGGAAAACATCGGTATCACTAGCTTGTTTGAGCAAGGCACGCTTGATGACATTGAATGTGAATTAATTAAACAGCGAATGGCAAAGTTTGATAATAAAGCACTTGAAACCTGCCAATCATTAGGGTTAAGTAGAAGCGCCTATTATCGACGACTTGAGAAATATGATTTGTGAGTAATCCATCACGTTCAACACTGAGCTATGAAAACAAGTTATTGCGTTTAGCGTTACTTATTGGACTGTTACCGTTAGCGTTATTGATTATCGCCTTGCTGTTTGTTGATACGTCCTCCTATCTTAAATTGCTTATTGTCAGTGTGACGCTCGCTGTTGTATGGTTTGGGGCATTTGAAATTCGTCGTTTGATTACAGCGCAATTACGCACGGCGACTAATCTCATGGAATCATTAAGTGTTGGTGATTTCTCCTTGAGGGCAAGTATTCGCGGTGAAAATAGCGCGTTAAACGAATTTAATGAGCTGCTCAATTCATTAGCTAATACCATGGCTCAGCAAAGTTTGGTTAACAAAGAGCGCCAGATCTTACTTCATAAAGTGATTTCGCATATTGATGTCGCTATTGTCGCCATTGATCACAAGCAACATCTTTCACTGATGAACCCTGCTGCTGAACAACTCTTTGATGTGAAATTCGAACGACTTGACGGCGCACCAGCCCATAATATTGGATTAGGTGAGGCGTTGACAAAAGACTATCGCGATGTCGTCGAGTTTGAAATAAAACAAAGTCGGAAAAAAGTGTACTTACACAGCGACGAATATTTTGAGAAAGGCAATAAACATCGCTTGATTTTCATTACAGACATTCAAGATATTTTGCGGGATGAAGAGCGCAGTGCATGGCAACGATTGTTGCGAGTGCTTAGCCATGAAATTAATAATTCATTAGCGCCTATTGCTTCAATTAGCGAATCATTGCATCAAGCGAGTTTGGCTGACGACGATTCGCTTGAACCTGATGATTTTCAGCAAGGGTTAGCCGTTATTAGTGAGCGTTCAACCCACCTTAATTATTTTATTAAACGCTATCAGCAACTGACTAAGTTGCCACAGCCACAAAAGACGATGATAAATGTCCGTCAATTAGTCTCGACAACAACGCATTTATTTGAACACGTCGATTATCAGTTCATCGATGACGAGCTATCTTGTTATGCCGATGAAAGCCAACTCGAACAGGTGATGGTTAACCTTATTAAGAATGCGTGTGAATCTAATCTTGCCGTTGGTAGTGAGCTGCCAATTGTTGTCAATGCGAAATTAGATGCTAGCGAGTTACGGATTGAAATCATCGATAGTGGTCAGGGTATTAGCAATATGGACAACATTTTTGTGCCTTTTTACACCACAAAGAATACCGGAAGTGGCATTGGACTCGTACTTTCAAGGCAAATTGTTCGCAATCACGGCGGTGATTTAACATTATCTAATCGACAAGATTCATCAGGCGTCATCGCGACAATTTTATTGCCGACTTAGTCGTGTGATATATGTCACATTAACTGGCAAATCGAATGGTTTCTGGTATTATGCTCGCCTCAAACTTCCTAGCGTATTTACTCGTTGAGTAACTAGGAATTCCCTTTGATTATTTTCACCAACAGGACAGCACTCCATGAGTCTTGCAGATAAAGTATTGGCAGTTAATAATGACTTGCCTATTCGCACTAACAAACCCGTTCATAGTGGCAAAGTGCGCAGTGTTTATTGGCTAACCGAAGAAGATAGCGCCCGACTTATTAAAGAAAAAGGTTATAACGTCGCTAGCGATTCTCCACTCGCAATTATGGTTATTAGCGACCGTATTTCAGCATTCGATTGTATTTGGCAAGGTGAGGGCGGTTTAAAAGGTGTGCCTGGAAAAGGGGCTGCACTTAACGCCATTTCTAATCATTGGTTTAAATTATTTAAAGAAAACGGCTTAGCAGATAGCCATATTTTGGACATTCCACATCCTTTTGTTTGGATAGTTCAAAAAGCGCGTCCGGTGATGATTGAGGCGATTTGTCGTCAATACATTACGGGGTCAATGTGGCGCGCCTATGAAAAAGGCGAACGTGAATTTTGCGGCATTACATTAAATGAAGGCCTCACTAAAGATCAGCGTTTAGATACCACGTTAATGACGCCATCAACCAAAGGTATTCTAACAGGTATTGATGGCGTTCCTGCCGTTGATGATGTCAACATTACGCGCAAGAATATTGTCGATAATTTCCAAGCCTTTGGGTTTAGCAGCGAGCAAGACATTGCTCAATACGAGCGTTTGCTGCAAGAAGGTTTCGATTTGATATCAGGACAGCTTAATAACATCGACCAAGTGTTTGTTGATACAAAATTTGAGTTTGGTTATGTCACTGATGCTCAGGGTAACGAGAAACTCATCTATATGGATGAAGTTGGCACCCCTGATTCATCACGCATCTGGGATGGCGAGCTATACAGCCAAGGTAAGGTCGTTGAAAACTCGAAAGAAGGATTTAGACAAACCTTGCTAAATCATTTCCCTGATCCTGATATTCTATTAAATAAAGACAGAATGGATGAGCGCAATGCACTTGCTGCCAATAATCCATTACCTGTAGATATTCTCAATCAAGTATCAAGTACCTACACCTCAATCGCTGAGCGTATTACTGGCCAAAAAATTGTGATTAGTGATAATCCAAAAGCCGAGATCATCAAGGTGTTAGCCGAGCAATATCAGTTGATTGACTAACAACTTATTGAGTTATTCAATTAATTTAAGAAAGCCACATTGTTGAAATGTGGCTTTTTTATTGATTCGCATATTATTACAAGAACTTACAATTAAAATTCAAGTTTGTGCTAGGATGGTTTGTAAATAAGTTGTTATCTATTATGTTTAGTAACTCAAAAGGAAACCAAAAGGAATTATTATGGATATTGTTTTAGAGTACATATTTACTGTTCAGTTTTTCGCACTCGCACTCATTGTTATTATTTTAAAATCATCAATCATTTTCGTACCGCAAAATAGAGCGTTCATGATTGAACGTTTTGGTAAGTTCAAATCGACTCGTGAAGCAGGGTTGAACTTCATCATCCCATTTATTGATCGCATTGGCGCAGATCGCTCCCTTAAAGAGCAAGCGGTTGATGTACCAAGTCAAAGCGCCATCACTCGTGACAATATCTCATTGCATGTTGATGGCGTGTTGTATTTTCGCGTGTTAGATCCATACAAAGCAACTTACGGAGTTGATGATTACGTGTTTGCGGTAACGCAGCTTGCTCAAACAACGATGCGTAGTGAATTAGGTAAGATGGAGCTTGATAAAACATTTGAAGAGCGTGATCAATTAAACGCGCACATTGTTGAATCAATTAATCATGCGTCGTCACCTTGGGGAATCCAAGTATTGCGTTACGAAATCAAAGATATCGTGCCGCCGAATACAGTAATGGAAGCGATGGAAGCACAGATGAAAGCAGAGCGTGTAAAACGTGCACAAATTCTTGAATCTGAAGGTGACCGTCAATCGGCAATTAATGTCGCCGAAGGTCATAAACAATCGGTTGTATTAAAGGCGCAAGCTGAAAAAGAAGAGCAAGTATTGCAAGCACAAGGTGAAGCCGCCGCGATTTTAGCTGTTGCTCAGGCTAGAGCGCAAGCAATCACAGAAGTTGGTGCAGCGGCTAATACTAGTGATGGTCAAAAAGCGGTTGAACTTGATTTAGCCACTCAAGCGATTGAAGCCAAGGCAAATATCGCCAAAGAGTCGTCAGTGGTACTATTGCCTGATAGCGGCACTGATGCGGCGTCAATGGTGGCGCAGGCAACAACTATCATTCAGTCGCTTAACTCCAGCAAGTAAACAGGAGGGATTATATGGATATTATTACGGATAATTTAGCGCAGTCATTAGTGATTTTTGGCCTGTTATTGCTGGCCATTGAGATTTTGATGCTGGGTTTTGCTACCTTTATTCTGTTTTTTATTGGTGTTGCTAGTGTTATCACCGGCATCTTGGTGGGCATAGGTATTATTGAGCCTGATTTGGTTGATGCATTGTTGGCGGTTGGTATTTTATCTGCAATCACTGCGGCATTGAGCTGGAAACCATTGAAGATGATGCAAGACAATGTAACGCCAACGCAAGTAACCAATGACATGATAGGCGATCGCTTTTTGATACCGGAAGATTTGAGTCCCGGACATCCAATAAAATGTCGTTACAGTGGAATTGAGTGGTCTGTTAGCAGTGATGAACAAATCATGCTTGGACTGGAAGTAGAAATAACCGATGTCAGTGTTGGTAACTTACGCGTTAAACAATGTAGTTAGTTAATCAACAATAAAACAAAGGGCGCTAATATGATTAGCGCCCTTTTTATGTTCAAGGATGAACAGTATGCCGTGTTGCCATGGATGGCAGAGAGCGGCGATGTTCAGTCGTGTATAGTATTACTATTTCAATATGTTATTTGTAAAGCGACGGATCATCTTTATTCGGTCGTGTTTTAAAACGGCGATGCAGCCACATGTATTGCTCTGGCGCTTTCATAATGCCTTTTTCAACGATAGAGTTTGAGTAAATAGCATCTTGTTCATCGTTGCCACTAGGGAAGTTCTCAAGCGGCGCACTTAGCTCAATATGGTAACCACTTCCATCATCATTACGAGTAATAACATACGGAAGAACGACAGAGGGTGCGCCTTTAGTTAAGATACTCGCTCCAACAACGGTTGCTGCATCAGGTACTGCAAAAAATGGAACGAATACAGCTTTGCTGCGGCCAAAGTCTTGATCTGATGTGTACCAAACCGCTTCGCCATCAGCCAACGCTGAAATCATCGCACGAATATTACGTTTAGTGATTAAACGGGCTGAGCGGTTACGACCACAGACTTGAAGATGCTCCATCACGGCATTATTGTGAGGGCGGTAAACACCGGTAAGCTGCGCTTGGCTTCCAAATAAACGCCCACCTATCTCTAAACAAAAACTATGTAATGCAAAGAGTAATACGCCTTTACCGTCTTTTTTAGCTTGTTCTAAATGCTCAAGGCCTGAAAAGGTCACAAGCTTTTGAATACGCCATGTTGGCCACCACCACGCCATGCCTGTTTCCATTAATGCAATACCAACAGATTTTGCGTGGCCACGTAGAATGTCAGCGCGCTCTTGCTCACTCATTTTGGGAAAACAAAGTTCTAAGTTTCGAACAGCGGTCTTTTCACGTTTTTTCAATAAACGCATCAGCAATAAACCAATACCACCGCCAAGTTTAACAAGCACTCGATAAGGTAATAGCGTTACGGTGAGCCATAATAAACTAACGCCAAACCATAATAACCAATAGCGAGGATGCAAAAAACTTAGCTTGAATTGCGATTGACTATGTACATTGTCACTCAAAACATTGTCCTTAAATATAAAAACGGACGCATATTGTATCTGAATTGATGGGCTTATGTCTCAACAAAGTCGATATTTGCATGTTACAATCGCGGCTATACAACGTAAGGATAAAAATAATGACCATCGGTTTACCAAATTTTCAACAGGCGAAAGTATTAGTGCTAGGCGATTTAATGTTAGATAGATACTGGCATGGCCCTACGGGACGTATTTCTCCTGAAGCGCCAGTTCCTGTTGTGAAGGTAGAGCAAATCGAAGACCGACCGGGCGGCGCAGCAAACGTTGCCTTAAATATTGCCGCCTTAGGTAGCCAATGTGACATCATTGGAATTACTGGCGATGATGAAGCTGGACGTATCCTCACTGACAAGTTAGAAGGCCTATCAATTAATACCGACTTCTATCAGCAATCACAAATTCCAACCATTACAAAATTACGTGTCATTAGCCGCAATCAGCAATTAATTCGCTTAGATTTTGAAGAGAATGCCGCTCAATTACCAACAGCACCATTGTTAGATAAGTTACGCGCTGGTGTTGAATCTGCTGCTGTCGTTATTTTATCTGATTATGCTAAGGGTACGTTAAATGATGTCAGTGAAATGATTTCACTGTGCCGCGCTCAAAATAAGCCTGTATTTATCGATCCTAAAGGGAGCGATTTTTCAAAGTATCGTGGAGCAACGTTACTGACACCGAACATGAGTGAATTTGAACAAGCGGTTGGCCATTGCCGTGACGAAGAAGAAATCGTTGCTAAAGGCCAACAGTTAATGACTGAATTAGATTTAAATGCTCTGTTAGTAACGCGTTCAGAGCATGGCATGACATTATTGCGCCGCGATCAACAAGAGCTGCATTTTCCAGCAATGGCGCGTGAAGTTTATGATGTAACGGGCGCTGGCGATACCGTAATTTCAGTATTGGCAACCGCATTTGCGGCGGGTAGTGACTTAGAGTCTGCTTGTGCACTGGCAAACATTGGCGCAGGTGTTGTTGTTGGTAAGTTAGGCACATCAACCGTGAGTACTATCGAACTAGCCAACGAACTGGCTAAATCTCATCCAGAAGCTGGTTTTGGTGTTATTTCACCAGAGCAATTAAAAATTGCTGTACGCGCGGCTCAAGCGCGCGGTGAGAAAGTGGTATTAACCAATGGTTGCTTTGACATCTTACATGCAGGGCATGTGTCATATCTCGGACACGCTGGTGAGTTAGGCGATCGCCTAATTGTTGCGGTAAATGACGACGATTCGGTGAAACGCCTCAAAGGTGAAGCACGTCCTGTTAATCCTGTTGATCGCAGAATGGCTGTTTTAGCCGGCCTAGGCGCTGTAGATTGGGTAGTAAACTTTGGCGAAGATACACCGCGTGAACTCATTAGCGACATTCTGCCTGACTTATTAGTGAAAGGCGGTGATTATCAAGTGCATGAAATTGCTGGTGGCGAAGAAGTTATCGCCAATGGCGGTGAAGTGAAAGTACTTAATTTTGAAGATGGCTGTTCAACCACAAAAATTATTGATGCGATTCGCGGTAATTAACACTTCATTGTATTAGCTAAAATGTTGATTCATTACAAAGGGAAAGGTATGAATTTACTGGAAGAGTCTTGGACACAACGAGAAGAAGTAATATACCCAAAGTTATTTGGTAATACGGGCGCTGGTATTTATCCACTGGATATGTCGATATTCAGTAACCAGTTTAACGTTAAACAAGTCGATCCTCGTTGGCTTCATTATGGCGTTTTCAAGTGCCCACCAACTGCGGCTAGAAATACTTGGGTGTATGTTACTTCAGGAATGTCTAACCCTTGGGAAAATGATGAGCCACAGGAGTATTCAGGGTTTGGTATTGAATTAATATTAGAAACAGAAGGCGAGCATGATTGGGCGATATCAATCTTACATAGTCTACTTGCCTTCAATATTTTAATTTCGGTAGGTCATTATGGTAATAAACCGTTAATTGATTACGACGATCGAATTCCACAGTCTATAGAGCCAAACATTTCGAGCCTAATGGTTGTATTACCAAAACAGTTTCCCACTTCATTCGAGCTCATATCCGGTAGAGTGGACTGTCTACAAATTACTGGGATTACCGCTCAAGAGCTTGAGTTAGCAAAAGAAAGTGATTCGAATGTATTGGCTGAAAAGTTGTACAACCACTATGAATCTTACAAAGTCACTCCAAATCGTTTAAGTGTCGTTTAGTCTTTGCAGAGCGCAACAATAAAAAGGATTTTCGAATCTTGCTAACCACGAAAATGGTAATTAATTGATTTGTATACTGAAAGTTGGATTGGTATCCATTTTTAGCTCGGTAATTATTGGATTGATTATTGTTAATATTTTTGATTTTAGCGCTTATTTCACCTCGGATATCGATGACACTTCCTTGTCGATCGTCGATTTTCTTGGTTACGTCATAATAGCACCAGTAATTGAAACCGCTTTGATGCGCCCAATTATTAATTTAATCAGATATTTTACTGTTCGATTTTGGGTTATCGTATTTTGCAGTGCTTTTATTTGGTCGTGCTTACATTCTCTTATGCTGCCTGTCTGGGGGCTTTTTGTGTTTACATGTTTCGTCGTCTTTTCGGTTGCTTACTTAACTTGGGAGAAGCGATCCAATAAATATGCTTATACGATCACTGCAAGTATTCATGCATTACATAATTTATCAGTATGTACGGCTTTAGTCTTTTTATAGAATAAACAGTTATTTGAGTTGTAAATATTCTTCCACAAAAATACGTCAATAAGAGTTACATCATTCATTTTTGGGGTAATAATTGATAAGCCCACGCTACTGCAACAGTGTGGTGAGGAAACACAACCAAAAGCTCAGAGACGAGTGATTAGCTATTTAGTTCGTTGTAAATCAGCCGTTGATTTTCCATTCCAATTTTCTAACGCATCTAGTGCTGATGACATAGTCTAAGTTGTTCAAATAAAAAAGCCATTATCGCAAGATAATGGCTTTTAATTTAATCCGCTACTAACTTAGCGGCTTAGTTCAGTAATACTGGCTTGCCTAATCCAAGCTTATCTAGGCGTTTTAACTGCGTTTTCGCATCACCAACGACAACGTAAACCAAGCTTTGTGGTTTGATGTAATCTTTGGCAAGTGCTTTAACATCGTTTAGCGCTAGCTGTTCGATACCTTTAGCGCGAAGTTGAACGTAGTTTGCTGGTAGGTTGTAAGTGGCCATGTCACGTAATATACCGAGTTTGGCGCCAAGTGTTTCAAAACGGCGAGCGTTACTTTTAAGGTAAAAACTCTTGGTTGTATCTAAATCGCTCTGTGCTAAATCAGCGCCATAATTAGTTGTCATGTCTTTGATGATTTCAATCGATTCAAGTGTCACATTGCTTCGAACACCTGAGCTAATCATAAAGTTGCTCTTGTTTTTATCGCCATAAAAGTTAGAGCGAACACCATAGGTATAACCTTTAGTTTCACGCAGTTCTTGAGTCAGTTTTGACGCAAAACCACCGCCGCCAAGACGATAATTCATCACTTGAGCATTATAGAAGTTTTTGTCATCAGCAAGTAACGACGCGTGTCCAATGCGCAACTGCGATTGTTTTGCGCCTGGCACGTCGTAGAAGTATAAACGCGGTTTAGCACTTAATGTTGGCTGCTCAATAGTGGGTAGTTGGCGAGGTTGAGATTTCCACTGGGTGTTTAACACAGTTAGTGGACCTAAAACGTCACTTTCTTTGATGTCGCCAACAATTTGGATTGTCGTTAAGTTTGGTAATACGTTGTCTTTATAAAACTGTTTTAAATCATCCAACGTAATTTTATCTAAAGACTCCACACTACCAGCTAGGTTGTGAGAAAAGAGGTTATCTTTTCCGTAAACTAATTGTTTGAATTGATCATCAGCAATAGCACGTGGGCTAGACTGTTGCTCAAGAATTTGATTTTTAAGGCGAGTTTTTACTTGTTCAAATTCAGCAGCGTCCCAACGAGGCGTTAATAACATTTCGTTAATTAATGCCATGACTTCATCGTAGTTGCGTGACAACATACTCGCGGTAATTCGAATGCTATTAGAGGTTGTGTAAGTGCCAATGTCTGCGCCTAGCGCTTTAATGGCATCTTCAAATTGGGTGATGCTTTGTTGCTTCGTACCGCGGTTAAGCAATTCGCCAACTAAGTTAGCAACGCCCACTTTATTGATATCATCAAATAACATGCCGCCAGCAATATCGATATTGACTTGAACAAGTGGCGTTTCATTGCTCACAATACCTGATACTCGAATGCCGTTATCAAGCGTTTCATTCCAGACTTGTGGCACTGAAAGAACAGGATCTTTACCATAAGCTGGCTCTACTGTGCGGTCAAATGTTGATGGTGTACGTTGATATTGTGCTTGTTGTGATGCATCAAATGATTGTTCTGCACCGTTGACAATTTTTTCTTGTTCAACCGTTACTAATTTTGAACCACTAAGCGCTAACTCAGTGTGTTTGGTTGGCACAAAGCTCGTTGCAACAAATGGCTTGTTTTTAATGTATTGGTTGTATACACGCCATACATCATCTTTGGTTACTGCAAGAATGCGCTTTCCATGCTGATTAATGTAGCCAGGATCGTTGGCGAAGATGTTGTATTGTGCCAGTTGAAAGCCTTTACCGAGGGCACTTGAAATGCCTTTGTAGAAACGGGTTTCTTGACCCGCTTTAATACGGTCGAGATCGGCCTGATCGAACCCTTGCTTTTCAAAGTTTGCTAGCGCTGTGTTAATGCCGCTCTCTATTTCGTCAAGTTTTACGTTTTTAAAACCACGACTTGAAATAAAGAATTGTCCTGCAAGTTCAGATTCCCAACCATAAACATCGACAGATGATGTTAGTTTCATTTCGTCAACTAATTGGTGATTTAACGGCGCTGATTTACCGTCACCTAATAGTGCTGCTAATACTGACAGGGCGTAAGAGTCTTCGTGATAAATAGATACTGTTGGCCATACCATCGTTAATTCAGGCAGCTGCGCTAAATTATCTTCAAACATGACTTTTTTAGTGGTTGTTAACTGAGCTGGTTGTTTTTTGTTTGGTGTTACATCTTCGCCGCGTTTGATTTCATCGAAATATTTATGAACCCATTCTTTAGCTTGTTTGGGATCAAAATCACCAGAGACAACTAAGGTAACGTTATTTGGCACGTACCAACGTTTAAAGAATTCTTTTACATCATCAAGTGTGGCGTTTTGTAAATCAGTCAATGAACCAATTACTTGCCAGCTGTACGGATGACCTGCTGGGTACAATGTTTTATCAATAACGGCATACGTATGGCCATAAGGGCGATTATCAACACTTTGACGTTTTTCATTTTTAACGACTTGTTTTTCTTTAGCTAATACTTGCTCTGTGACGGTATTAATAAAGAAACCAAGTTTGTCTGACTCTGCCCAAAGCATTTTTTCAAGTGCATTTGATGGTACCGCTTGATAATAATTTGTTCTGTCGCGGCTGGTCGAGCCGTTAGCGCCAGAACCACCAATACGCGCGCTTAGTTTATCTAAGCCGCCTTTGCCTAAGTTTTCTGATTCAAGAAATAGCAAATGTTCAAAAAGATGAGCAAATCCTGTGCGCCCAGGTAATTCGCGCGCCGAACCAACATGGGATGTTAATGCAACAGCAACGACAGGATCGCTGTGATCGGTATGGAAAACGACTTCAAGGCCATTGTCTAAGGTGAACTTTTCAAAAGCAATGTCATTTGATTGTGCTTTTTGAATGGCAGCTGACGGCGCTGGCGACGAAGAATTAGTGTTTTCACAGCCCGACAAGGCGAGCATTGCCGTCATCGTTGCGGCAAAAATAGGCGTAAATTTCATATTATTATCATCTTGTTAAGGTTAACTGTAGTGTAACGCACTGACGGCGATATAAAAGAGCCGTGATAAGTTCAATGATGTTAATTTGTTAGAAATTGTGACTGAATATTTATTGGGGAGATTTGGGAATACTTAATGAAAATTTAGCACCGTTTAATGCTGAAGAATCGACGCTACACTCTCCTTGATGCCATTGAGCGATACGTTTAACAATTGCCAGACCAAGGCCAAAGCCGCCGTTGTCTTTATTACGGCTCTTGTCCAAGCGAGTGAATGCTTGAAACACTAACTCTCGCTGTGATTCATCAATACCATGACCGTCATCTTCTACATAAAATATCACTTGATTGTTTGTTTGAGTGATTGTGACTGTTACTTGGCTTTGCGCATAACGCAGAGCATTAGTTATATAATTTTGTAGGGCGCGTTCAATTAAGTGGCCATCACAGCGGCAGATAATATTTTCGGTGATATTTCGTGTGACATTAACTTGGTGATGACGCGTTAGTTTATCAACGAGATGCGTTGCTAACTCGCTAATGTTAACGTCTTCCATATGTAAATTGTCGTTTTGACTTTCAAGTCGTCCATAATTAAGCATTTCATCGACGAGTCGTTCGAGTTCAACAACATCTTGGCGCATACAAGGTAATTGAGGCACATGCTCTTTATCGAGCATCGCGAAGGTAAATTTTAAGCGAGAAAGTGGTGTGCGAATTTCATGGGACACGGCATTAGTTAGCTGTCTTTGTTCATCGATATGCCGCGATATTTGAGCCGTCATCGCGTTAAATGTTGTTAGTACTGGCGCAATGGTTGAACGCTTATTAACTGGAATTGGCGCAGCTTGGCCACCTTGACTGAAATGGTCACTAGCGAGCTGTAAGCTTTTAAGGTCGCGCCATAGTGGCCAAATCCATAATGCGATAATACCGGCTAAACACAGGTAAGACACGAGAAAAATGAGCGGTTTAATGATGTTGTTTTGTGATTCTTGATAAAAAGGACCCACTAAATAGAGCTGTGATTGTGGCTGAACATACGCATAAATTTCATCATGTTCATCGACAGTCATTACGGCTTCTTGACGTGCTAGTGCTTGCTCTTGCCAGTCGAGCAAGGCAATGTCATTGCTATTTTGTGGCGAGATGGTTAATTCAAGGCGTTTAGAGAGCCGTTCAACGTTTTGGCTGTTTAGTGTCAATGCTAATGAGTTTGCGACTTGTTCGATAGCAATAATCTGTGACGATGGCGCCATATTTAAAGACTGCCACAGTTTTTCTGACAATCCATTAATGGCGCTTATGGAGATAATCAGCAACAAATATAAGCTAACGAATAGGCGTAGCACTTGTTAATCCCATGCCGTTGGGCTGAATATGTATCCTTTGCCCCATACCGTGATAATGCGTGTGGGTGCAGACAAGTCATCATCGAGTTTTTTTCTCAGCCGAGAAACGCGGACATCAACGCTGCGATCAAAACCATCGTATTCCCTGCCAATCATCGTTTTATGAATATAATCGCGACTTTGAACTTCACCAGCTTTATTGGCTAAGAGCCATAAAAGCTCAAATTCGTGACTAGTGAGTATGACGTTTTCACCTGCCAGTGATACTGTTCGCATGGAATTATTGATGTGCAATTGACCAAAGCTCAATTCTTGTGAATTATCATTCGTGACGGGCGCTGCACGGCGCAATGCATTATTAACGCGCGCTAATAAAACATGAGGCTCTACCGGTTTGATAATGTAATCATCTGCGCCTAATTCAAGGCCGCTAACATGGTCAAAGTCGCTGTCTTTGGCGGTTAAAAAGAGAATAGGGTGCGTAAAGGTTTGACGAATCTTTTTAATAATTGAAAATCCATCGCTACCTGGCAGCATAATGTCTAACAATATTAAATCCGGTTGATGATGTTTTAAGTAATTCACCACCAAATCGCCACGTTCTAACACGGTAACCTTAAAACCATGATGTGTTAAAAACTGCTCTACTAAATCGGCGAGACGTTTATCATCTTCAACCAATAACACTTGTTTCATTAAAATACACTCCAATCGGCTCTTAATCTTCGTCTAAAGCGCTTTGACGTTGCGCTCTTAACGCTTACTTTGGTGTGAGCAATAATCTGTTGTTGCTCATTTATGAGTTCAAAAACTGTTGAACCTCTGATTTTAAATACCAATGTTTCTGATACATCCTGTTTGGACTGCCAACATTTGATGCGTTGTTTATTGGCATAGAGGCAGTAGTTAGCAACAGCAGTCGCTTGCCAGTTAATTTGAAGTGGCTTATTGCAAGCATCACCCGATAAATTAACGACACAGGTTGATGGGGAAATAGACAACACGGTTTTAGGGGTTGCCGTTGCATTTACTGGCAATAGTAAATATACCATCGACATTAATAGTGTGATGGTTTTAATTTTATGTGCTTTTGCCAAATACTTAATCATTAAATGGTTAAACGCCAGTTGATCCATCGCCAATTAGAAATCGTAAGTCGCACCGACAAAAAAAGTATCTGAGTGGTCATCTCTTACCATCGGACTTTGTTTTATCGATGAATCAAGCGTGGTTAGTCGATAGCTAACCGCCGCTCGCCAATTCGATGATAGATGATAATTTGCGCTAATACCAAGTGTTCTATTAATGCCACTATCTGCCGTAAAGTGGCTGGCTGTTAGTTGTGTATCACGTTCACCAATACCGTAATAATAGTTAGCAAGCTTTTGACTGTGCCAATCTAAAGTGCCTGATAACTTGATCGATAGAGGTGGTAGAGAAGAAAATCGCCATGCTTTTTCTAGCTTCAACTGGCCATTGAATCCGTTGTAAACGTTTAATACATCGTGTAATAAATTCACTTGTAACATCCAGTCACTATGACCAAAGTAATTGAGCTGCACGCCTGCGTCTAATGCCCATTCCCGATCGGCTAATTCTGAAACGTTGATTGGTTGTTCCGACACTTCTTCCTCAGTTTGTGGATAAATAACATCAAGACTTGGTGAGAATTTGTTGTCGGTAACAGCGCTATTTGTCTGTGCAACAAAGAAATTACTGGGGTGCCAGCGAGAAAAATTAGCTGCATGGGTGTTTAATTGCGTGATAGCGCTAATAGAGAACTGTGGTGTTATTTCGATGCTGTAACCCAGTACGCCGTCGTCAAAAAATAGATGTTCATCGTAGTAACTGATCGAGGGAATTAAATACAGTGGCGTATCTTTTCCTTCATAAAGTGGATTGGTGCGGCGACCGTAGCCTAAGCCTATCGCAAAGTTCCATTGGCCTAATTCAACCAAATCTGCATGGGAATGGTTGTGCAATGAAGACGATTCAATGGCTGCTACTTGTGATAAATCTGTGGCTTTAGCCGTCAAGGTTACACAGAGCAGTAAAAGTATTGGGGTTAGTATTTTCAAAAGAAATTCACTATCGCTAATTATGGCTATAAGTTAACACCCTTTATCAGGCATTTCATTAAGGATTACACAAGATTACAACTAGTAGCAATTTATAACACCACCTTTTAAAACCTTCCCTTAGACTGGAATTATCTTAGATCAGTGAGGACTTTCAAAATGAAGTTATCATCAATAGCATCAGTAACATTATTGGCTACATCAATAACGCTTGTCGGATGTGGCGGTAGTGAAACAGCGACGACAATGCCAGCACAAAAATTACCGATGAAATCATCGACGGTTACGCCTTATGGCGCGTTGACGCTGCAAGGTGATAACGCGTTAGGCACAAGGCTTAGAAATGGTGTATTTTTAGCACACACCACGCCACTTAATGCTGTTTATACTGCGCAAACAAGTGAAACTGCTGACAGCAATTTTTCAAAAACAATCACTCAAGAAGCAGGAGTTGATGAAAGTGATCGCTTCCATTTCAATGGCCAGCAGCTGTTTTTAACCATCAATAACCAATTTAATTACACCAGTGACAATAATGAACAAGGCGATGTCTTGCGTATTCTGCAGCGTCAAACGGATAATAGTTTGCAAAAGCTTAGTGACACTACGTTAGTCATAGGCGATGAAAAACAACATATTAATGGGATGTATGTTAGTGGCAATCGTGTGAGTTTACTAAGTAGCGACGCACAGCATTCTTGGCCCATTGCTTATGACCTTTTTTACCCCCTTGAACAACAGTTTTCAATTTCTATTTATGATGCACAAAATCTGACACTACCGTCGTTAAAGCAGCAATATACCGTAGATGGTCATGTATTATCTTCGCGACAAATAGATAATAAGCTTTATGTTATTAGCAGTTTTTCTCCGTCAATTAACCACGTTGTAGACGCTGACGTGTTGAATCAAGAAAATGAAGTCGTGTTTGAAGCGCTTAGGAAAGCGCCATTGAGTGATTTTTTACCTCATGTCACCGATATTGCAGGTAATAAGACATCGTTGGTATCGAGCAATAGCTGTTATATCCCTGCACAATTTGACGAAAATTCAGGGCATCATGGATTAGTTTTGATGACAGTAATAGATACTGAAAAGCCGGCTGCTATCAAATCCCAATGCGTCAATGCACAAGCGCAAGGTATTTATGTTTCAAAAGATGCGGTTTATCTGTACGGCGAGCAATATCAAGAGAGTATCACTGATTTGCAAAGTGTTATTTATAAATTCGCTATCTCTGATGAAGGACTAAATTATCGTGCTTATGCAACGTTAGATGGAAATTTTGGTTTTAGAAATAGCCAATTTAGATTCAATGAATCCGGTAATTACTTGACCACTGTAAGCACAACTTATGATGAGAATTATGCACCGACTCATCAATTATCCGTTTTCAAAGATCAAGGTGATGATGTGTTAACTGCGGTGGGACACCTTCCTAATCAAGCGCACCCAGCGCCAATCGGAAAGCCGAACGAAGATATTTATGCGGTGCGCTACTTTAACAATAAGGCGTACATAGTCACCTTTGAGCGTACTGATCCGCTGTATGTTATCGACTTGAGCAATAAGGAAGAACCAACGTTGGAGGGCGCATTGGAGATTCCTGGCTATTCAGCGTATTTACATCCAGTCAATCAAGAGCTGTTATTAGGTGTTGGTCAACATATTTTGGTTCAAGATGATGACAGTGATTTACCTGTTATTGATGAAGGCGCGCAAGTGAGTCTTTTTGACGTTGGTGAACCACAATCTCCAGTGCAGTTAAGTAATCACATTTATAAAGACAGCTTTACCCCCGTAGAATTTGATCATCACGCGTTAAGTTATTTACAGTTATCTGCCAATAGCCATCGAATTGCGCTACCGACAGAACAATGGGTTGCAAGTATTTCAACGGACACGACTTCGCAACTAACAAGCACTTTACAGCTCTTAGAGATTAATGGTGAAGGAAGCTCAGCTATCCTAGAATCCGTTGGAAAAATTGAATTTAAAAAAGACATTAATTCATCGTATTTCTCGAGTATTGATACACGGAGTATTCTAACAGCGCAAGGTGTGTATTATATTCATGGTAACGACGTGCTTTATCGCGACTGGCAAGAAGGCAGTGACACTATTGGGCCATTTTAGTGCTAATGAATACATTTAGTCTTTGTGCGGGTCTATTAGTTTGAGCTAGTTACGATGAGAGCAGTAACTAGCTCTTTTTATGCAATGGGGAATGAACTTGTACATCAAAACATCTTGTAACGCTGCATGTAATCTAAGTAGCGGTGAGAAAATTGCTGAACAGGGTGCTGATCGCGTTCGCGAACAATCTCATGATAAGCAATTAGAACAAGAACGTTTAGCAATCGAACGCCAGCGCGTAGAAACGGTTACTGCTGTTGAGCAACCGCAAAAGGTATCAGATCAAACGATAAATCATCGTGTTAACGAATATCAATCTCAAGATAATTCACCATTTAACACCTCAGCACCAAACAACATTGGCACTTTGATTAATACCAAGGTGTAGGATTATTGATTAACTGCTACATGCAGTGTAATTAACACCGTCAGTGCTGCAAGTAACCGTAGATGTACCGTTGGCGTTCGTGACAGATTTTTTCCAAGTGCCGTTGCTGTATTTGTCAATTTGCGTTGCGCCAGATTCATGCCTTTTATGCCAATAACTAGTTGATAGGGTTACTGCGTCGTCAAATTTATAATCAATAGTTGGTAAGTAATCTACTAATTCTGCAATATTTAACGTAGCGACATTTTTCTTTAAATCAATCCATTGTGGTAACTTGCTAAATTCAGCTTCAGTGTCACGGAAATAGAGTGCCGTATAATAGTCATCCCCAGACTCTTGGTAACTAACGTTGTAATTTCGCTCAAAGATATTGTCAAATGTACCATTGATACAGTCACTGCCATCAACAGATGCTCTTGATGGCACGCTGTTAACTAACTCAAATGTGTTGCTGTCCTTTTGGAAAATTAAACGTTCAAAGCCACTACAATCGTAGTTACCTTCTGGGCGACGATAAGTATCAAAACGTTGTCTTAACAATGGTGAATATTGCGTGTCATCACCCCATGTTGATTCGTTAGCTTCCAATCGAGTGAGTGTGGCATCTACAGTTGACAGCTCATCAGACGATTTTAGCTTCACCGTTTCAAATATATCTTGCCCGTTATTAAAAATGACAATATCACGATACCAAGCATCATCGAATTTATAATATTCGTCGTGCTCATCACTTTGGTAAATTCGCACACGCACTTCAGCGTTAGGATACTGTTCTTGTAGGGCTGTCCGTTGTTGGTAAGCGGATTTTAATCCAGTCACTATTGATTGGGCCAAAGCATAAGCAGCAGAATCGTCGTCTTTGATGAAGTCAGCATACATTTGCTCGGCAGATAGGTTGTAAAACTGAATTAGTTCATTGGTGACAGTCTTGATTTCGTCACTAATTTCAGCACGTAAATTGGTATCGCTAATTAATGCGTCACAGCTTAAAATTTTAGCGTTATCTTGTTTCTTATATTTTAGATTAATTTGGTCCCAAATAACCGAGGTTAATGGGGAAATATTAATGAGGGTTTTGTCTTCTATTGGCGCTAGCGCTGGTGGAAATGCCATTTCATAGGCTTCAGTTACTTCACCGAGATCTTCGTCAATAGCGCCAATGGGTACTGAAACATACATGGTGGCATAAGGCACACAGCGTGCTTGTTGGTCGGTAAATTCAAATGCGTAATCGCCAGCTTCTTTTGATACCGTCGATGGTTCATTATCATCTTGTTCGCCATTACCGTTAATATCTAGCCACACAGTAGCACCTGATACGTAACCATCAATGACTTTACCACTATAAGTGGTTGTTTGAGGGATAATTGGATCAGGTTCATTTTGCGAAGAGTTTGATGAGCCTCCCCCACAACCAAATAATAGACTACAGCTTAGTGCTGCAAATGTGAGCTTAAGAGTGTGCATATAAATCCTTTTAACGATTTTTATTATTATTTTAAAAGGCTGAATTTAGCCCATTTTATCGACTAAATAAATACTTAGTTAAGGTGTAATTGGTTAACCTTCGCCTGAAACGTACGCGAGACAGGCGCCAATAAATCATTAGATAATCGTAACAAAGTTTTACGACCATCTTTTTCGACACCAACGATGGCGTTTGTTGCTACCCACCACGAGCGATGAGTTTGCAATCCCTCGTAATCATCGAGTAGTGCTAAGGCGTCTTTAAAACGCATTAGCGTCATGTGCGTGCCTTTATCTGTATGAATGTTGAGGTAATGATCGTCCATTTCTAAACACAGCAATTGGCCGCGTTTGTCTAGCGGCACTTTTTCCATCAATTGAGTTAGCTGTTTACCGGTGAGTTCATCTGTTTGTTGCTTTGCTTGTTCGGCGGCTTGAGCTTGCTCCGCTAATTCGTGTTGCGATTGTTGCAACTGCGCCTGTTGTTGACTGATAAGTTGCGCCATTAAACTAATTGCTGAAATCACGCCACCGATGATTGCCGTTTGGAAAAATGCCGCGCCAACCTGTGACCAGTAATCGGTATTAATATCAAAAAATGCATTGCTTACTACTGGAATAATTAAACTCATCAACAAACTTGCACTGAACGCCCCAAGAGAGACTCTGAGCCAGCGAGCGCTAATTTTTTCACCCAATAAGATATCGCAGGCATTGATCAGCGGTGAGTAAACGGCGTAACCAACCACACAGATAACTACCCAAAAGCTAAGCGCTACGATAACGGGGATATTGACCATGCCAAAGGGGGCGAGTAGGCCAATAATAAGGCCTGCAATTACCATCGAGGCCAAGCCACTAACAAATCGTCTAGATTTTAATTGTGATAAAAGTAATTGATTTTTATTGTGTATTTCACGATTCGTCAATTGCACATCATCCTTTTTTGCGTCTTTTACGAATAATTGAACTCACTTTACGAAAAGTCGCTGTTGTTGTTTCGCAGGCTATTTTATCGTTTTTCTCAAGCAGCGCAATGAACACTTTTAAAGCGCTAACTTAAAACGAAAATTACTTGGAGAATCACTATGTCTACTAAATCACTTAACACATTCATGGCAGCGGCTGTATTCACTTCTTTCATTTCACTACCTGTTTTGGCATCGACGCTAGAGCACCACCAACTGACATTCTCAATGACAGAAGTAAAAGCCAAACAAGGAAAAATGTATGTCGCGTTATTTAAGGGCGCACAAAATTATCAGAAGAATAATGCGCAGGCATCGACTATTGTTGCGGTTGATGGTGATGAAGTCGTCGTAACCTTCGACGAGCTGCCTCAAGGCGATTACGCGGTGCGCTACTTCCACGATGAAAATGACAATGGCAAGCTTGACCTTAACTTATTTGGTAGCCCAATTGAGGGGATTGGTTTTTCAAATGATGCCAAGCCAAGTTATGGGCCAGTGGGATTTGATGCTGCAAAATTCACAGTGACTAGCGATGTTATAAATAGCTCAAGTGTTATTTACAGCAAATAGCTACTAGCGAATGGATTTAAGAAGGAAAACAACATGCAATTATCTCGTCGTCACTTTATTCAATCGTTAGGAACAGTTGGCGCGGCATCGACTCTGCCGATGTCACTTAAGCTCGGCGCAGCGCCCGCGCCGACAGTCTTGAATTATAAATCGATGTTTAACGATGCCTTGGCAAATGATCAGCGCTTAATTGGTTTTAAGGACGTTAATAAGAATTTTGCACTTAAACAAATGGACGTGGAAGGCACTATTCCAAAAGCGTTACAGGGGAGTTTGTTTCGCAATGGACCTGCAAAGCTCGAACGCGGTGATATTCGTTATCAGCATCTATTTGAAGGCGATGGTATGTTGCAGCAGTTCAAGTTTGCCGATGGCAAGGTGTATCACCGTGGCAAATTCGTGCAGACACCTAAGTTTCAACAAGAGCAGCGAGCGGGGAAGTTCTTGTATTCAGCGCCCGAAACAAAAATTCCTAATTCACTAGCCGTTGTTGATAACGATACCGTTAATACTGCCAATACCAATGTGATTGCGGTGGGTGATGATTTATGGGCGTTATGGGAAGCTGGTTCGCCAGCGCGGATTAATCCACAGAGTTTGGATTTTCAAGGTTTAGTTAATTTGGGCGAGCATTCTCGCTATGGCAATAAGCTCAAAGGGTTGCCGTTCTCTGCTCATCCGAAAATTGATGGCAACGGTGATATTTTTAACTTTGGTCTGCACAATTCAGGGCGTATTGCGGTATATCACCTTGGTGCAAGTGGCCTGATGAAAAATGTCAGCTTGATTAATGCTAATTACAAAGGCGGCATGTTACACGATTTCTTGATTACCGAAAAATACGTCTTGTTAGTATTACCATCGCTGGTGCAATCGTCATCGGATGACGGTTATTTTGAGCGAATTAAATTCAGTAAAAACGTGCCAATGCGCGTATTGGTTCTAGACAAAAACACCTTGCAACAGGTTAGGGAGTACCAACTACCGCCAGCTTTTGTATTTCATTTTGGCAATGCATGGACGGAGCGCGATGGCACTATTTGTTTCGATGCATGTTTATATCAAGACGCTGACACGCTGCATAAACTATCGCGCCTGATGATAGGTAAAGCGGCGATTAACACCCGTTCACAATCGGTGTTTATCCGCTTGAAAACTAATGGAAGCGTGGAGATTACCAGTACCAATATCAATAGTGAATTCCCACGGATATTGCCGAATTTAACGGGAATTAAAAACAAACATTTGTATCATCTGTCGTCGTCTGACAATGCCTTGTGGAGTGAATCGGTATCGCGCATCGATACCACGACAGGCAAGCAGGAAAAATATCGCTATGGCTCAGAATTCTTAGTAGAAGAGCATGTGCCTATTTCATTAAATGGACGCGAAAAAGGCGATTATGTGATTGGTACAGCGCTTCATGTTCCTAGCAAGCGCACTTGTATCAGTGTTTTTGAAGCTGATAACTTAAGTGCGGGGCCAATGGGGCGTGCGTGGCTGCCTTATCATCTACCATTGGGTTTTCATGGCAACTTCATGTGTATTTAGCTGTCGCTAAAAAAGCTAATTATTTGAAAGTTATTGCTTTTAATTTAAACATTAGTTTAACTAGGGGCTGTTGTTTTTTTGAAATAAAAATAACAGCCCCTAATAATAATTATAAAAGAGCAATATTATGACTCCTCAAGCGATGGAAAAATTTCGGGGGAAGTATCGCGCTGATATTTCTTCGTCCTATTCTGGCTGGCTACATATGGTATTTGTGCTGTTGGTAGGCGTAAGTGTCATTAGCTATGGCTTGATGCAAATCAATGATGTTAGCTGGCTTGAGTGGCTAGTGTTTCCGTTAACAATGCTGGTGGTCAACTTTGCAGAATACTATGCCCATCGCTGGCTTGGTCATCGTAAAACAAAATATGGAAAACTTTTTTATCAGCGTCATAGTGGTGATCATCATAGCTTTTTTCTAGAGCATGCGATGCCATATCAATCGGTGCGTGATTGGCGTGTGGTGTTGTTTCCTGGGTATCTCATTATTGCCTTTATCGCTGGTTTAGTCGTTCCCGGCGGCTGGCTATTGATGCAAATAGCAACCGATAATGTCGCTTATTTATATGGCGCCGCAGCGATTAGTGGTTACCTGCTTTATGAAGTGATGCATTTTTCTTATCATTTACCTGATGGCAGTTTTGTTGAACGCACGCCAATTTGGCGCGAGCTGCGTCAGCTGCATGTTGAACATCACAAACGTGATTTAATGACTGAAAAGAATTTTAATATAACTATACCTATCTTTGATTGGGTTTTCGGTACTTATCATTTGCCTAAAGATTGGCGCAATAAATCGTGAGTAACTGCTAAATATGAAAAATGCGTTAGTTGACAATATTCTTGACTGCCGACTATGTGAGGACAAGCTTCCTCATGGCGTGCGGCCTGTGCTGCAATTTGATCCTAATGCAAAAATCTTAATTGCAGGCCAAGCGCCGGGGCGAAAAGTTCATGAATCTGGCATTCCGTTTGATGATGCCAGTGGCGACAGATTGCGCGATTGGCTAGGGGTTGATAAAGCGACTTTTTACAATGCAAAACAGTTTGCAATTTTACCAATGGCGTTTTGTTTTCCCGGCACGGGAAAGTCTGGTGATTTAGCACCGCCTAAAATTTGCGCACAGATGTGGCGTGATGAACTGATGGCGCAGTTTGAATCGCTAGAGCTCATCATTATTCTCGGTCAATACGCCAAGGCCTATCACGCGCCTAATGCTGCTAAGTCAGTAACCGATGCCGTTAAAGCGTGGCGTGAATACTGGCCACAGCAATTATTATTGCCGCATCCGAGTCCCCGAAATAACATTTGGCTCAAACGTAATCCGTGGTTTGACGCCGAAGTGGTTCCTGCGTTAAAACAGCGTGTTCGTGAAATTCTATAAGTGATTTATGACTCTCCAATTATCTGAAAAACTAGCGTTAAAGCCGCTATTGATAAATGACGCTCCAGCTCTTTTCAGGCGTATTAACGCCAACCGTTTAATGCTCGCTACATACTTGTACTGGGTTAAAGATGTGGTTGATGAGGTGAGTTGTCGCCGTTATATTGATGAGCGTGCTAACAATTATCTGCCAAAGAGGCAATGGTTTGGCGTGTATGTTAATGGTGAAATTAGCGGTGTATTTGCCATAAAATCTATCGATGACAATGGCTGCGCGGAACTTGGTTATTGGCTCAGTGAACATGCCCATGGTCACGGCGTTATTTCTCGTTGTGTGGATTACATCGCGATGCATCGCAATGATTTTGGCATCAAGGCATTGGAGTTTCATTGTTTATCAAAAAACATCGCCAGTATTAGCATTGCCAAGAAAGCAGGTGCTAACTATGTCTCTACTATCACTGACTATTTTGAGCTTGATGGTCAAATGCAAGATTTGTTGGTTTATCGCGCCGAGCTAGCGCCCTAATCGGCGAATTGGTATGATTGCGCTTTATCATCCCAATTGAGTAACGTCCCTTGAGCAGCCTGTCTTCATCGCTATTTCACCTTTTTTCCCGCGATGTAAGTGCTGTCTCTTATACACATCTCCGAGCCCACGAGACTAGGCATGATCTCGTA
>CAJXRU010000044.1 GCA_913060565.1 uncultured Gammaproteobacteria bacterium
CCGTGTCAGTGGATGCGCATTATAGAGATCCCATCGAACTTGGCAAGGGCTTTTTCTAAAAAACATTAACTTATATTTTGTTTGTATATTTTTCACCCTTAATTGTTAAAATTATTGGATGTATGTTGTAAAAATAGTACTAATTACTTAAATAAAGTAAAAAAACATACCGTATAAGCATGCTATTTTTTGTGCAACACAATGCAGATTGATTTATACTCCATTAGATAAGCTTAATTTTCTTAGTAGTAAATTGAATACTGATAAAAACAACTAGGGTGTACTCATGAAATTCTTATTAATGTCGTTGTCGCTATTTTTAGCATTCAATGTTTACGCGACAGATATCTATCGATGGACAGACAGTAATGGTGTCACTCATTATAGTTATAAAGAGCCGAGTAACATTCCAGCGAACAAAGTTAAAAAAATCGACATGACGAAACAGGGCCAGTACGTTACCGATAGTAAGAACAAATCAGACAAAGAATTAAGCGAACAAGTACTAGAGTTAGATAGAATTGCAAAGAAAAACTGCGATATCGCCAAAAAGAACATTCAGATATTAACGACGTTTAATAATATTCAACAAAAAAATGCAAGTGGTAAGCTGCAAACATTAACTAAAGAAGATAAAGCTAAACAGCTTAGTTTAGCTAAGAAACAAGCTGCTATGTTTTGTAAAACGGATAAAAAGCAAAACTAAATACTAGCTACTGCTTATTAAATACAAATTCATCATTGATATAACTTACCTCAACACTGTCTTTTGCGCCTAAGTGCCCCGATAATATATGCTCAGCTAACGGATTCTCCAATCCTTGAATCGCTCGCTTTAAGGGCCTAGCACCATAGACTGGATCAAACCCGATATCTGCTAATGCATTTAAAGCAAGCTCATCTACGGACATCGCAATATCTTGCTGTTCTAATCGTTCAACTAAATAGTTAAGCTGATAAGTAGCAATGCTCTTAATGTTTTCTTTAGTTAATGCGTGGAATACGACATTCTCATCTAAGCGATTAATAAACTCTGGTTTAAATTGTTTTTTCACTACTTCCATGACCATAGAAGTCATGTCCGCTTGTTCTAATATTCCACCATGCTCTTGTATTAGATCAGAACCAATATTGGAGGTCATTATTATGAGGGTATTACGAAAGTCTACCGTTCGTCCTTGCCCATCTGTTAGTCGTCCATCATCCAAGACCTGAAGTAGAATATTAAAGACGTCGCTGTGAGCTTTTTCGATTTCATCAAGGAGTAATACACTATAAGGTTTACGGCGGACGGCCTCAGTTAGGTAGCCGCCTTCTTCATACCCCACATATCCTGGAGGCGCACCAATCAAACGGGCAACTGAATGTTTCTCCATAAATTCGGACATATCGATCCTTACCATGGCATCGACATTATTAAATAAGTAGTCAGCTAGCGCTTTACACAATTCTGTTTTGCCGACACCTGTTGGACCAAGGAATAAAAAGGATCCAATTGGTTTATTCGGATCTGAAAGGCCAGCGCGAGAGCGGCGAATAGCATTAGATACTGCGGTAACCGCCTTACTTTGACCAACAACCTGTTGTTGCAAATGGTTTTCCATATTGAGAAGTTTTGCTTTTTCGCCATCAAGCATTTTACTCACTGGTATTCCAGTCGCTCTTGAGACAACTTCAGCAATTTCATCACTAGTAACTTTATGCTTGAGCAATGTCATTTCTTGCATATCAGCTTGCAATGCAAGATCTAACTGACGCTCCAATTCTGGAATACGGCCATACTGAAGTTCTGACATGCGATTTAAGTCACTTGCACGGCGTGCAATCTCTAAGTCTTGGCGTGCTTGCTCTAATGAAGATTTGATATTTTGCGCGCCGGATAAGGACGCTTTTTCCGCATTCCATACTTCATCAAGTTCTTTAAACTGGCTTTCATAGCTCGCTAAATCTATTTGCAATTTATCAAGACGCTTTTTAGAGCCATCGTCTTCTTCATTTTCTAACGCTTGTTGTTCAAGCTTTAGTTGAATTATTTTACGTTCTAAACGATCTAAGCTCTCAGGTTTTGAGTCAATTGCCATTCGAATTGCAGCCGCTGCTTCATCAATTAAATCGATAGCTTTATCAGGCAATTGACGGTCAGTAATATATCGATGTGATAAAACAGCCGCAGCGACTATTCCTGGATCCGTAATTTCAACGGCATGGTGTAGTTCATAGCGCTCTTTCAAGCCACGCAAAATGGCGATGGTATCTTCAACACTCGGTTGATCGACTTGCACTTTTTGAAAACGGCGCTCTAGCGCGGCGTCTTTTTCAACATACTGACGATATTCATCCAAAGTAGTCGCACCAACACAATGAAGCTCTCCTCGAGCAAGTGCTGGTTTAAGCATATTACCTGCATCCATAGCACCATCGGATTTACCAGCACCAACCATTGTATGGAGTTCATCAATAAATAAAATGACTTGGCCTTCTTCTTTAGCGAGTTCATTGAGGACGGCCTTTAATCGCTCTTCAAACTCACCACGATACTTTGCGCCAGCTAATAGTGCTCCCATATCTAGAGAAAGCACTCGTTTATTCTTAATGCCATCAGGAACTTCACCATTAATAATTCGCTGGGCAAGTCCTTCTACGATTGCCGTTTTACCAACACCAGGCTCACCAATTAATACTGGATTGTTTTTAGTACGGCGCTGCAACACTTGTATTGTGCGTCTAATTTCATCATCACGGCCGATAACGGGGTCTAATTTTCCTTGTTCAGCGCGTTCAGTTAAGTCAACGGTATACTTATCGAGTGCTTGACGTTGGTCTTCTGCATTTTGATCTTCGACTTGTTGTCCACCACGAATTTTTTCAATGGCATTCGACACGAGTGTCTCAGTGAGGCCTGCTTTTCGAGTAATCTCACCCAATGCGCCTTTATCGCTAATAGCTGCCAGGACGAATAACTCACTCGAGATATATCTATCTTTGCGTTTTTGAGCCAATTTGTCACAAACATTAAGTAGGTTAACCATTGTATTAGATAGCTGAATATCCCCTTGAACACCTTCCACTTGAGCTAACCGATCAAGTGACTGAGAGATGCGACTCCGAATCGTTGAGATGTCACATTTACACTCAACTAGGAGTGCGCGAGTGCTGCCACTCTCTTGATTAAGCAACGCAGAAAATAAATGAATAGGTTCTATGTATTGATGGTCGCGACCTAACGCAATAGATTGTGCATCAGAAATGGCAAGTTGAAATTTACTGGTAAGTCTATCTAAGCGCATTTTAATCCTCGTTATAAAGACATTGTCTAATTAAATGATGGGATTCATTTTTAATAAAACAAGCGCTAATACAAAAATAAAACGATGATCAATTGATATCAATCAATTATTTTCTATCCATATCAAACTTGCCATGCGCCCTGTTTGACCTTCACGGCGATAAGAAAAAAAATTATCCTGTTGCTCTACAGTACAATAGTTGCCCCCTGACACTTGGGTCACACCATAAACCTGTAGGATATTGCGCGCTAATTGGTAAATATCCGCTAAATATTTCTTGTGGTGAGGTATAAAGCAGCTTTTATTGTTAATGTCACGCTTCACAAAGATATCGACAACGTCTTGCCCTACTTCGAATTGTCGAGGTCCAATGGCAGGACCAAGCCAAACCATGATTTGGGAAGGGCTTTCTTGAAAATGCGATAAAGTATTTTCAATAATGCCACCAGCCAACCCGCGCCAACCGCCATGAATAGCAGCAACCTTGGTGCCACTACAATTTGTGACGAGCAATGGTAAACAGTCAGCCGTCATCACACAGCATGGGATGTTAGGGACGTCAGAAAAACTTGCGTCTGCATTCACTCGCTCATGTATCACACCATGACTAAGAGGGAGAACAGCAGAGCTATGAGTTTGATTGAGCCAAACAATGTCATGTTTAACTTTTTCTGACAATATTTTTCTGTTGTGGGCAACATGATGGGGATTATCGCCAACATGCCCCCCTAAGTTATTGCAATCAAACGGCGCCTGACTTATACCACCTTGGCGGGTGGTAATTAGTGTCTTAACATGACTTGGCGCCGCCCAATCTGCAATAATCATTATTGCGGTTGATTATCTAAAGTATCTTGACGCAGCAATTCAGCCATTTGAACCATGTCTTGGGGGACTGGCGCCTGCCACCGCATTTCTTCGCCTGTAATTGGATGGGTCAGTTGTAATTTAATCGCATGCAATGCCTGACGTTTAAACGCTTGCATCGCTTCAATCAATTCACCACTTGAGTTTTTAATTGGTTTTGGGCGGCCACCGTAGACAGGATCACCCAACAGTGCATGTCGCATATAAGACATATGAACGCGAATTTGATGAGTACGACCAGTCTCTAGACGTAAACGTAATCGTGTATGTGCTCTGAACTTTTCTGCAATACGATAGCGTGTAATCGCTTCTTTACCGTCAGGATCGACAGCCATATGAGTTCGACGTGTTGCATGACGTGCGATTGGCGCTTCAATTTTTCCGCCTGCAGTCATCTGACCTATGGCAATGGCTTCATATTCGCGGGTAATATCTCGCTTTTGAATCATCCGTACCAATTTAGTTTGAGCTGGAATAGTCTTTGCCACCACCATAAGACCTGTGGTGTCTTTATCTAAACGATGCACAATACCCGCACGTGGCACATTCTCTATCTCAGGACAATGATGAAGTAATGCATTTAATACCGTTCCGCCCGGATTACCAGCGCCAGGATGAACAACTAAACCCGCTGGTTTATTAATCACTAAAATATGTTCATCTTCAAATACGATATTTAACGGAATATCTTCGGGTTTATGACGTTCTTCGATTTCAATAAACGCATCAACCTCAATAAGTTCTTCACCAAGTACTTTAATACGGGCTTTAGTGACAACTTCACCGTCGACTTTTACATAACCTGCAATTATCCATTCTTTTAATCGACTTCGCGAATACTCAGTAAATAGCTCGGCAATAGCTTGATCTAAACGCTGGTCACACTGTTCTATGGCCACTTTAGCCATTAAATTGATCGCTTGATTCATTTATATTTCTACATTAAGGGAACTAACGGGCATTGACTTAATCAAAAAAACCCACGATTAGTCGCTATTGTAGCTTTTATTTTGCCTCAGCTTAATAGATACTTGTCGAATATGTGAGGATTATGAATAAAATGATGTATAAAAAACGTTCACTAGTAACTATTTCACTAGTTTTAGCGCTAGGATTAGCGGGTTGTTCAAGTCAACCAGACGAACCACAAGTTCGTATTACAGCACCAGAGCAAATGTATAAGAATGCCCAAGAAGCATTAGATCAAGGAAATTTAATTAAGGCGACACGCGTATTAGAAGCATTAGAATCGCGTTATCCGTTTGGCCCTCAAGCAAATCAAGTGCAACTTGATTTGATTTATGCTTATTACCGTCAAGGTAATAGTGATCAGGCGATGGCAAGCATAGATCGCTTTTTGCGTTTAAACCCGACGCACCCTGATATTGATTATGTTTTCTACATGCGTGGCCTAGCGAACATGCAATCAGATGAAAACATGTTTCACGAATTATTTAATATTGACCGCAGTGATCGTGACCCACAATTTGCGATTCAAGCATTTCGTGATTTTAAACAACTCATTGAAGCGCGCCCTAATAGCCATTATGCGCCCGATGCTCGCCAACGTATGGTTGCATTGAAAAATCAGTTGGCTAAGCACAATGTTGCCATTGCGCAATATTATCTTGATCGTGAAATTTATGTAGCAGCAATTAACCGTTCTAAAGAAGTGCTAATAAGTTATGGCAATACTGAATCGACTAAACCAGCGTTAGAGATCATGAAACAGTCATACTTAGCTTTAAAGCAAGATGATTTAGCTCAGCGTACACAACAAGTTATCGATCTTAATTTTCCACAGGGCTAGGAAGTTTTTAATCTAAATACTAAAAAGGCGCTAATCAATAATTGATAGCGCCTTTTTTATGAACCGATAGCGTTCTTAAATCGCTTCTTCGTTCTCTTCATTAGTTCGAATACGTATGACGCGTTCGATTTCAGTGATGAATATTTTTCCGTCACCAATCTTGCCGGTAAAGGCAGCGCTTTGAATCGCTTCAACACAACGATCTAACATATCATCGTTTATCGCTATTTCTAGTTTTACTTTAGGCAAAAAATCAACCATATACTCAGCACCGCGATATAACTCTGTGTGACCTTTTTGGCGTCCAAACCCTTTAACTTCAGATACGGTCATTCCTGTGACATCGATATCAGACAATGCTTCTCTAACATCATCAAGTTTAAATGGTTTAATGATCGCTTCGATCTTTTTCATGCGTTGGTCCCTTAGAGTTAAATCTGAACAACTAGTGTAACACTTAGCTATTGAATAGTGAGCACTATTTTTACACAAATCTAGTTATGTTCAATAGCTAAAATTTACACTACACTACGAACTTTTATTACAACAAGAAAGATATTATGCGCCATTTAATTGCTTTAACCTGTTGTTTTCTTTTATCTGCAGTAGTGCATGCAAATAAAGTAGACGACTTAACCTATGCCAACTACGACGACGTTAAAGTTAGTCATCTCTATCTCGATCTTAAAGTAGATTTTGACAACAAAGCGCTTAAAGGTTTTGCTGAGCTTGATTTACAGTGGCAAGATACAGCAACCACGCAAGTTATTTTAGATACTCGTGATTTAATCATCGATCGCGTATTAGCTAAATCAGCAGATGACAAATGGTACCCAATTAAATTCCAATTAGCATCTCGTGATGATGTGATGGGTTCAAAACTAACCATTACTCCAGCGTTTCAAGCGGCGAAAATTCGCGTTTACTATCAATCGACAGATAAAGCATCAGGTCTTCAATGGCTAACACCGGCACAGACTGCTGGCAAAAAGTTGCCTTATATGTTTAGTCAGAACCAAGCTATTCATGCACGTAGTTGGATCCCAATTCAAGATACACCAAGCATTCGTATGACTTATGATGCGCGTATTCATACCGATGAAAAACTGTTAGCTGTAATGAGCGCGAATAACGAACCAACAACTGAGCGCGATGGCGATTACTTTTTTACAATGCCTCAAGCAATTCCTCCCTATTTGATTGCTATTGCTGTAGGTGATCTAGAGTTTAAAGCAATGAGTGACATTACTGGTGTTTACGCTGAGCCAAGCGTATTAGATTCAGCCGTTGCAGAGTTTAACGATACACAAGCCATGATTGACGCGACCGAGAAACTTTTTGGTCCTTATCGATGGGGACGTTACGATTTACTGATTCTACCGCCAAGCTTTCCATTCGGCGGCATGGAAAACCCACGATTATCGTTTATTACGCCAACAGTAATCGCAGGCGACAAAAGCTTGGTAAATTTGATTGCTCATGAATTAGCGCACTCTTGGTCTGGTAATTTAGTGACGAATGAAAGTTGGCGCGATCTATGGTTAAACGAAGGATTTACTTCGTATGTTGAAAATCGAATTATGGAAGAAGTATTTGGTCGTCAACGTGCATTAATGGAACAAGCATTAGACGCGCAGAACCTTCGTTCATTAGTCACTAAGCTTCCTGCGAACGATACGGTTTTGTATGTTGATCTACAAGGGAGAGATCCTGATGCGGCGTTTTCAAGTGTGCCATATACCAAAGGTCAATTATTCCTCGTGTATTTAGAAGAAAAACTAGGCCGTGACGTATTTGATAACTTCATTAAAAATTACTTTAATGAACATGCCTTTGAAAGTATTGGTACAAACGCTTTTTATAAATATTTTACGGATAATTTATTAAGCAAGCATTCCGATATTTTAAATAAAGCAGATATCGAGCAATGGATTTTTGCACAAGGCCTTCCGCCCTTCACACCTTCGCCAACATCTCCAGTGTTTGATATAATAGATAATCAAATTGAGCAGCTAAAATTAGGAAAAATAACACCAAGTCAATTAAATACGTCGCAATGGACTGTTCACCAATGGCTCCATTTCATTAACAACCTACCACCAAATTTAAATGTAAAAGTAATGTCTCAGTTAGATGCGCAGTTTAATCTAACAATCAGCAGTAATAATGAAATTGCTCACGCTTGGTATTTGTTGGCATTACGTAGTGGTTATGAAGCAATTTATGATGAACTAAAAGATTATCTCATCGCGATTGGCCGTCGAAAATTTATTGTTCCTCTGTATAAACAATTGGCAATGTCCTCAAAAGGAAAAGAGTGGGCAAAAAATGTCTATAAAATTGCTAGGCCTGGATATCATCCTCTAGCTCAAGGAACCATTGATGAAATTTTCGAAAAATAACAATAATTTCATACCACTGCACAATCAATAATAATTTACGATTAGTTAATTGGGACATAAGGCACTTTCCTACCAAGATAGTGCCTTAGTTTTTTGTTAGGATTAATGCTATATTATTAATCAATGTAATAAATGGATAGCAGACAAATGAAAAAACAAAAAGGGGTTACCCTCATTGAACTCATTGTTGCGATGACGATTATTATCATTACATTATTTGTTGGGGTTCCAAACTTACAGCAATTAGTGAAAAACAATGAAATTGTTAGCCAATCTAATACCATTGCCAGTTTTATCGCCTATGCAAGAAGTGAAGCCACCAAACGCAAATCAAACGTGCGTATTTGCCGTGGAAAAATTGTAGAAGAAACCGCAGAATGTGCATCAACAGGCAATAATCTTCTTATTCTCAATAATAATGACACATTGATCCGCACAGCAGAATTGAGTAGTAATATTAATTTCTATTTTCAGAACCTCGCTTCAAGTACAATCACGTTCAGTGCCCAAGGTATACCAGATGACACTGGCGAAATCGTTTTATGTGACGATCGTGGTGCGTCTTTTGCAAAAGGTGTGGCACTAAATTTGGGAGGGCAAGTGCGTTCTCTAGTTAGATCAGAAATTAATAATGTTAGTTGCTCATGAATACTTTTTATAAAAAAAACGGTTTTACATTATTGGAAGTGATGATTGCCATTGCAATTTTAGCAATTGGTATGCTCGGTATTGCTGGTTTAAATATGGTTTCAATGGAACATAATCATTCAGCCTATTTACGCTCGCAGGCGATAACAATAAGCCAAGACATCATTGAAAGAATGCGAAATAATCCAGACGCAGTTACTGCTGGTAAATTTAATGACATCAAAAGTGTCGGGCAAACAATGCCAAACACCGACTGTTTAACTGCAGATGATGGATGCAGTATTGATCAGTTAGCGAATATTGATATTGCTCAGTGGGCGCAAATGATTAACAGCATTAGTGATGAAAATGCCAGACAGCAATTACCCGGAGCAAGCGCAACGGTTAAAGCTGATGCTAATAACCTTTTTACGATTTCCGTGCAATGGGATACCAAACAATGGGTAACAAGCGATAAAGGTATTACTACCAGAGAACGAACAAAAAGTAATTATGAAGTAGAAGTAATTATTAACTAGGTATAAGAAAAGATTATGAGTAAACATATTAATCGACAGTTAGGATTTAGCGTCGTAGAACTGCTAATTGCTTTAGTGATCAGCGTCGCGACAGTAGGCGGATTATTTTCTATTTACCTTAATACTCGTGTTACCCAAGATCTCACAGAGGCTAATGCAAGAATTCAAGAAAGTGGTCGTTTCGCATTGGAATATCTAAAACGCGACATAAGAATGATCGGTTATCGTGGTTGTGTCAGCAACACCATGCCAACAACAGTCGTTAATTCAAAAGACTTACCACTTAACTATGATCCCTTAACCAGTGAACTCATTGGATATACAATAAAATCAGGATGGGAAACGGATACACAATTCGCCGGTCAAGCCGCTATAACATCAAAAATAAGGCCAAATACAGATGCCATTTTAATAGCAAGAATGTCTTCTACCAGTGCACAACTTGCGGAGAAACAGTCTGATAGCTCAGCAAATTTGAAAATAGAAACATCTGCTGGTGTCACTTTTGACAAAAATGAAATTGTATATATATCAGATTGTGTCACAGCCGACATATTTACAGTGACTAATAACCCCAACGATACTGATGGAATTGTTACCATTACTCATGCCCAAGGGACGAATACAACAAACAACCTCAGTAAGGCGTATCAAAATAACGCCAATATTGCGCGCTATCAATCTACATTTTATTTCATTGGGGATACAGGCAGAGTTAACAAAAATGGTTCAACCGTTTTTGCTTTATATCAAACCATCATCAATTATGGCAGTGCCACTAATAAATATGACACGCAAGAATTAATCGAGGGTGTAGAGAATATGAAAATTCTCTACGGTGAAGCGCTCGCCAGCGGAAATATTAAATACGTTCGACATAACAAAGCCACGAACACTCCAAATATGCAAAATGTTTCATCAATTCAGCTAGGGCTATTAATTAGTAGTCAGGACGAAGTTATCCCGTCCGCAGACAGCCAAACATATCATCTTGCCCAAGAAGAAGTATCAACTGAGACGCCTGGTTATATCAATGATCGAAGATTGCGTCATGCTTTTAATTCCACTATAAAAATTCGAAACAGGCGATTATAAAGATGAGCTCAATTCTAACAAACCAGCGCGGTGCAATTTTAGTATTAAGTTTAATTGTATTAACCGTTATTACTCTTATCTCGGTAACAGAGTTAAGTAAAGCGGGCGAACAATCAAGAATCACGTCGAATTTTCAGCAACAAAATATCACATTTAATGCGGCTGAAAGCGCCATGGCATATTCAATGAAAATGATTAGTGAACAGTCGTCTTCCAATGAAGCGAATATGACAGCAATGGCTAACTCCATGAGTGCTGAGGACGGTGTTGAAATGGAAGTTGCTAATACTCAACTTAGCACGGATAAGATGAAAGTGGCCGTTTCATTTCGTTCAAATACCGTAAATTCTTTACGAGCGGGTATATCTCTAGATTCGAGTCAGAATGATTTCATGATACGAAATGTTAATTTTACGGCAACGAGCACAGCAAACAATGATAGCTCAGGTGCCCGAACAACAATTGTACAAGGATTTACTTATGAATAATCTACGAGGGTTTACCTTAGTCGAGCTCATGATTGTAGTGGCGATTATTGGCATATTGGCAAGCGTTGCTTATCCAAGTTATCAAGGCAGTGTTATTCGTTCAGAAAACTCGTTAGCCCAAGCAGCAGTGGTAGAGGTTAGTGTCGCGTTAGAGAGTTATTATATTCGCAATAACAGCTATACAGATGCCGACACTAAAATGGTTTATCCCAAAAAAGCACCGCTTGATGGCAGTACACCAACCCACAATATTCTAGTAACACCCGAACACGACGGCGCTGGTTATACTATTTCTGCTACACGCATTGACGATACCTCGGTAATTTTTAGCCTTGATGAAACCGGTTTAAAGAAAACTGGTACCAAAACAGGTTGGGGACATTAACTATGAAACGTATTAAACAACTCACTTGTTTCTTCATCTTAGGACTGTGTTTACCACTAGCGTCAATATCACATGCTGACGATACTGAAATTTTCTATTTAGGTGACACTGTAACGCCTAAAGTGATGATGGTCCTTGATACCTCTGGCTCAATGGGCTTCCATGTATCAAATAAGAGGAATCGTATCACTGTGATGAAAGACGCGTTGACGCAGTTTATCAACGAAGCAAATGGTATCAATGTTGGCGTCATGCGTAGTAACCAGAGAACAAGTGCGGTAGTTTACCCTGTTTCCAACTTAGAAAGCTCAACTGTCGTGAGGGTTGAACGATTTGACCGCCCTATTACCGACGATAGAGATAATGCATATGAAACAAATTCTGGTGTCTACGTCAAAACAACAACTGGTGGAGGCGCGAATAGCACATTTAACTTTAAAAATAGTAATTATATTGGTTTGCGCTTTTCCAATGTTATTATTCCGCAAGGCCATAAGGTAGAAGAAGTATTCCTTCAAGTATTTCCCGACCAGTCCTGCTCATATTGGAACCCTTGTAATGATTTTAATCTAAATATTAGAGGCGAGAAATCAGTAAATTCTCAAGCATTCGATCATACCGACAACACTAATATTAGTGATCGCCCATTAACGACCGCAAGTGTATCAACGGCTATTACTCAGTGGGAAAACACTAACCGAGAAGAACCATTCAATGTTGTTAATCTAGCACCTATTATTCAAGAAATTGTCAATCAAAGTAATTGGAAAAGTGGTAATGCAATAAGTTTGATTATAGACACCTCTTCGTTAAATCAAGATAGCCATTCTTATCTCGGTGGGATCAGAAATACACTTTCGTTGTATTTCAGCAGTACCCTATTTTTTAGGGTAGAACCATACAATCGAACAGTAAGTACTCGACAACAGATTATTGAAAAGATGAATAATCAACGGTTAACGAACTACACACCATCAGTACCTTCTCTGTTTGAAGCGGTTAAATACATGACGGGTTCACGTGTAATAAGTAATCACAACACAACGCTTAATACGACGCGCAGCGGTACAGGCACTGGTCTCAACTATAACGACCTTTTTGAACGACTGTCTCATCCTGAAAGTTACGAAAATGGGACACTCAATCAGCCGGCTAGTTGTTATGATGGATGGCTAAATGACAAGACCTGTCGTGATGTTTATCTTTCCCAAGGGAGCAGTGGAACTCTTCGATATAAAACACCATTAACTGATACCTGTGGTGATGAAGAAGGTAAAATAGTTATGCTTACTGACGGTGACGCCACTCATGGTTATGGTGCGTACAATGATAACCAGTGGTGGCGAAACATGACTTATGATATTAGTCAGATGATTAATAATACGAATAATGCATGTACTCAAGATGGCGATTCTAGCCGCGGATACCCTACGACCTGTGGTGTTGAGCTAGCGACAAAAATTAAAACTGGCATTTCTGTAAACGGTATTTCCGATCCACAAAAAATCAAGCTTTATACTATCGATTTTAATAATGAAAATGATTGGCTCAAGTCTATGGCAGCTGCAGGCGGTGGCCAATATAAAGCCGCCACAAGCGCGTCAGATTTACTGCAAGTATTTAAAGAAATTCAAGCTGATATTATTAAAGAAGCCGTAACATTTTCAAATACATCCATTACGCTATCAAGTGCAAACCAATTAAATCATAACGATAATATTTATTATGCATTATTTACCCCCAATGATTTAGCGTCATGGAGAGGAAACCTTAAGCATTACAAGCTAAGTAAGAATGGAACAGTCGTTGATAAGGATCGTAATCCTGCTACAGACTCAAATACAGGTCTATTCAAGAAAGAAGCGCATAGCTTTTGGAGTACAGACGCCGATGGTGCAGAGGTGACTAATGGCGGTGCAGCAGAACGTTTAACAAAGTTGGATCGTAATATTTATGTCAATACCCTTACAGGCTCACAATTAACAAAACTTAATGAATCATCGAATAATGACATTAGCGCAGCTGACTTTGGTTTAACGTCTGAAACTGAAAAAGAAGAACATATTCAGTGGATGCTCAACAATAAAGTTATCGCCGACCCTCTACATTCAGCACCGATCGAATTAAGTTATGGCGATGATGGTTCTGTAATATTTTTTGGTGATAATCAGGGATATATTCATGCCATTGACGCTGCAACAGGTGATGAACTATGGGCATTCATGCCTAAAAAGCTTCTTGCAAACCAACCGTCTATTCGTTTGAACACTAAATCAATTAACCATATTTACGGTATGGATGGAAAAATTGTCAAGTGGACAGAAAATGGCAAAAAGTATATAGCGAGTGGGATGCGCAGAGGTGGCAAGGGTTATTACGCTTTAGATGTCACCAATCGCACAACTCCAACGTTGCAATGGAAAATAACTGACGCTTCAAATGGTTTTAGTGGATTAGGTCAAACTTGGTCGACCCCAATAAAAACACAAATTAAGAAAGGCAATAGTGTTAAAAGTGTTTTGGTATTTGGTGGTGGCTATGATATTCAGCAAGATTCAGTAACGACTCGAACCGCTGACAACAGCGGCGATGGCCTCTATATTATTGATGCAGTAACAGGCACCATTGAACTTTCTAAAACCAATTTAGGCTACTCAATTCCTTCTGATGTAAAGACTATTGATATTGATGGCGATGGCACAACAGATCAAATTTATGTTGGAGACATGGGAGGGCGTGTTTTACGCGCAGATCTCGATGGTGGAAACACACTAAAAGTTGATGTAATTGCGGACATTGCAAGCTCAGGCCAGTCAAACAATAGACGCTTTTATCATGCACCAGATGTCTCTGTATTGGAGAATACAGGAGGTTCTCAATTAGCTGTTGCCGTTGGTTCAGGCTATCATGCCCATCCGAATAACGCTCAAATTCAAGACAACTTTTATATGTTCAAACAGCCATTAGCAAAGGAAAAAAGTCCAACAAAGATTACAAACTCAGATATTCTTCCAGCTACGTTAACAATAGATAACGAACTATTAGCCGCTAAAAAAGGTTGGTATTTACCACTCAATAGTGGTGGAGAAAAAGTATTAGCATCGAGCCTAACATTTGAAAGCGCCGTCTGGTTTACCACATTTCAACCATCGATTGGTACCAATCGTTGTATTATTAAACGAGGAACCTCTCGCCTTTACCGCGTTAACATTTCAAATGGTACACCCAATTATAAAGATGCTATTCCGGATGTGGTAGACGGTAAAGTCGACCAATCTAAATCCTGCACAACGGCCTCATGTGATGCGTTAGACCGATTCATCGAGTTACAAAATGGTTCAATTCCTCCTAGCCCAGTTTTAATTCATGTTAACGCTGATGATGATGAAACAGAAGGAAGTGGCAGCGTTGTATGTATTGGTACGTATTGTAAAGAGCTCCCTAAGCGTACAAACAAAATGAATTTCTGGCGAGAAAGCAGCTAATTTAATACAAAAAACGTATAAATAACTAATAATCAACCATAAATAACTGTAAAGTTAAAGATACACAATACAAGCATAAGCCATTGATAATAAAAGTTTAAATTTAATATTAAACTTTTATTATCAAGTCACTAATCTCTCCTATACTTAATCCGAACAGCCACACAATCTAGACTCCTAATCCCTAACTATTAGATTGGTGGTCTTTCTTTTTTTGCTGGTGAGGTTACTAACATGTCATTTATTTCTCCACAACGAGGCGCTGTGTTAGTTGTTAGTCTCGTTTTATTATTGGCAATGACGTTAATTTCAACATCAAGCTTACGAAACGCGACGAATCAATCTCGAATGGTTAATAATGCACAGCAATTTAATCTAACTTTTCACACGGCAGAAAATTCACTAGCAAAAGCACTCACCTCACTAAACTCACCGAGTGAAGACACAAATAATAATATGCAAACACTCACCAATTCAGTTCAGGAGAATGCCGTAATGACTGTTGTTGATAATGCCTACAGCGACCACGGGATTACGGTAACCTTAATTTACCAAACAACACCCTCAACATTGCTTAGAGCAGGTATATCACTCGATGCAAGTAATGATAATTCGATGATTCAAAGCGTTAATTTTAACGTAACTAGTACTGCAGAAATTACAAATTCGGGCGCAAAAACGACATTGAGTCGAGGGTTTATTTATGAATGAGACAGCTTGCACATTAGTGCGCTTAAGCACTGCAACATTTTGCGTTTTATCGACGATATTCTTTTCTTCAAACGCTTTTGGCGACGATACAGAAATATTTCAAGTGTCCTCCAAGCCAACACCAAAGGTCATGATGCTGCTCGACACTTCTCGGTCAATGAAAAATCAAGTGGGAAGTACTGGAAAAAGCCGCTTAACGACCATGCAAGAATCTGTCGAAACGTTCGTAAAGAACGCTGAGAATATTGATATTGGCCTTGTGAGAATGAATGAAAACACGGGAGCAATTATTTACCCAGCAACCAATCTTTCTGTCATATCCAATGATAAATTCACTCGCTTTAACCGCCCAGCTTCTCAATTTGTCGATATGGCCGCTGAATATGGTGACGATAATAAAGTTAAGATCGGCACGAATATAAATAAATTCAACTTTTCTAAAAATAAGTCGTTTGCAGTTCGTTTTAACAAGCTGCCGATTGATGGAAAAATTGAAATAGACAAAGCATTTATAGAGTTTACACCTCACAATGTTACTTGTGACAAGGACAATTGTCCGCAATTTAAAATGACAGTATATGGAGAAAATACGGCTCACTCGGCTCCTTATTCAGATATCAAAAGTAATATATCAAAACGCCCCAAAACGTCTAAACTTTCTGCCAAAACCTATCATTTTAATGGTGCTGACCAATCTTTAAATTGGCATAAAAGTCTTAAAAAACCTGTTGTTCGCCTTAATGGCTTAGAAGATATAATCAATAAGATCATTAAATTACCTAACTGGGAATCGGGAAACTCATTGAGTTTTATTGTTGACACATCATCGATTAGTAGCAACAAAGTTGGCGGGATTTCTAGCACTACTACAGGCCTTACGCCAGTATTATTTGTTAAAATGAAAAGTGAAGTAAGCCGTCAAATCTCGGGAAAAGACAAATTAATTGAAGAGCTTTACAACCAACGATTATCCTATTTTACCCCAACAGTGCCAGCATTGTTCGATACAGTAAAGTACCTTGCGGGTGGCCCCTTAAATCAATCAGTCAATGAGAAATTTAACCTAAAAAGAAATGGCATAACTAAAGATAATTATTGGCGCTATTACGAAAGAATTTCACACCCCGATTCTTTCAGTAACGCAACCATTAGATATCCTGCAAATTGCTTTCAAGGCTGGGAGAGCTCGTATGCATGTAAAGATATTGAGATTATACCTTCATTGGCCAACGTAAATTATATCAGTCCACTGACCAACACATGTGAAGAAGTCGCGACTATTATTCTTCTAACCGATGGTTTTGCTTATCATAATAAAAATTCAGACCAAAGTGGTCATTGGTGGGCAAATACGATAAACGAAATGAAGAGTTTTTCCTCTCCGACACTATCTTGCAATAGTAGCCTTAAAGGTGATGTAGGTAAGGGCTATCCTCTGTCCTGTAGTCAGGAGTTTGTCACCTCAATAAATCAAGGCTTTAATGTGAGTGGCTCACTGCATAAAAAGCGGATTAATATACATACTATTGGGTTTACGGTATCCGATAATTGGTTAGAAAATATCGCAGAGTTTGGAGGTGGTCAATACTTTGAGGCGACTGATAGCGTAGGACTACGTTCCGCTTTTAATGCAATTCATAAAAGTGTGTTATCAAAAACGACGACCTTCTCCAGCGCTCCTGTTGCCATTGACAGTACAAACCGTCTAAATCACAACAATGATTTATATTTCACCTTATTTCAACCAACAGACAAGACAATCTGGCAAGGAAACTTAAAACGTTACAAAGTGAGCTCAGGAGGTAATATCATTGACGCTGACGGTGATGTAGCCTTCAACAATACAATCGGAGAATTTCAGGCAGGCTCAAAAAGTTACTGGAGTAATGAAGCTGATGGCAATGATATATTACTTGGAGGAGCTAGAAACCACCTAACAACGAACCGAAGAATTTTTATTAATGATGGCACGAAAGTCATTAGAATGAGTAAAGATACAGCGTTTACCGATAAATTCTCATTACTTGATTTTAATGTCCCAAATAATACCGAAAGAGATAGCTTAATTGATCAAATGCTATCTTCCACTCATATCTCAGATCCGCTACATTCAAACCCTGTTGTTGTAACCTACCCTGATAAAGCCGGAGTAAAGCAAAACTCTGTTGTTTTTTTTGGTGATAACCAAGGATATATCCATGCAATAGATACCGTTACAGGTGAAGAACTCTATTCATTTATGCCAAAAATATTACTAAAAAACCAGAAACGTATTTTCGAGCAAGCGATAGGTACTGAGCATATCTACGGTATAGACGGAAAAATCACAACCTGGACGCACAATCGCAATCGCTATGTTACAGTAGGAATGAGACGTGGCGGCACTAACTACTACACGCTAAATGTCACAAATCGAAGTACCCCTAAATTAGCTTACATAATTTCCCCTGAGCGCAGCGGTTACTCGGCGCTAGGACAAACGTGGTCATCGCCCAAAGTGGTTAACGTAAAACAAGGGAATACAGTCATCAAAGCACTATTATTTGGCGGAGGTTATGATGAGTCTCAAGATAATACAACAACGCGTAAAAAAGACAGCAAAGGGGATGGTGTTTATCTCGTTAACGCCGTCACAGGAAACATCATAAGCAGTCAAACAAACCTCGACTATAGTATTCCTTCAGATGTTAAAGCGATTGATTTAGACGGAGATTCCGTTATCGATCAAGTCTATGTGGGTGATATGGGGGGACGATTATTACGTTTTGATATCACCAACCAACACAAATTATCAACAGCCGTGGTCATTGCCAATATTGCTGACGACAGCGTTAGTGGAAATCGACGATTCTACAACGCACCAGATGTATCCATTTTAAAGGGCTCAAACAACACAAAATTAGCTGTTGCCATAGGCAGCGGTTTTCGTGCTCATCCGAAAAATACCGCAATCAATGATCGTTTCTATTTATTCAAACAAAATATTGCTCCTGAAAATAGCCCAACAATCATAGATCATTCAAGCTCAGCCTTGATTGAATCTAGTTATTCAGTCGACAATGAAAAATTCAAAACAAGCAAGGGGTGGTATTTTGATCTTGGAAATTCAAATGGAGAAAAAGTCTTAGCGTCCAGTACCACGGCTGACAACACCATCTGGTTTACATCGTTTAAACCCACTATAAATAGTGGCGGATGCAGTGTTGGTGGCGGAACATCGAAACTCTATCGTGTTAACGTCAGTAATGGATTAGCGAACTACAAAAATACGCTCCCAGAAAAGAAAAATGGACAGGTCGTCGCTGATAAACAATGTGGAAGTAATGCAGTGTGTACGATTGAAGATCGTTCAATTGAATTAAAAAACATGACAATTCCACCAGCTCCCGTATTAATACATGTGCCTCGCACCTCTGAAAAAGAAAGTGGTTCGATGTTATGTGTTGGTACTATGTGCAATGAATTAGCGCCTAGAGAAGTGAAATCTACATTTTGGCGAGAAGTTAACTAGGGTCTAGTTGTTCTTTGTGGTTCAAATTTCGTTCAATCTAAAAGGATTTTGGGCAAGGCATGAGGATTGATGCTGGGTTTACACCAGTGAATGACGAATAACGCGGCACAAAATACTTTTAGGTGAATCCTACGGACAGTATTTGTTTGTTATTTCTACGGCGTTATCGTCTATTCGTGTAGCCAGCTACACCACATAGGCTCCGCCTTGTAGAAACCCCAAACAAATTGCTGCAAAAATGAACTCAAAAGATCAATAGACCCTAATGCAGCTTATTAGAATTTCTTTGGTCTATTAAACGGAAATGTCTCAAGGATAAGTTTAGAGGCCTGATTCCGATCGAATATCGAAACCAGACCTTACAAGCGGCTTAACTAAAATGCCATACTTAATGGCGCTACTTTAATGGTCGCATCTTTTGTATTATTTTTATAAGTCATTTCAAAAAGAAATGACTTGGCCTTTTTTTGGGCTATTTAAAGTACACCACGACGTTCTTGATCGCGCTCAATTGATTCGAATAGTGCTTGGAAGTTACCTTCGCCGAAGCCTTGATTTTCTTTACGTTGAATAATCTCAATGAAGATAGGGCCAAATAAGTTTTGAGTGAATATTTGTAGTAAATATCCTTTCTCGTCACCGTCAACTAAGATTTGATGATGTTTAATACGGTCGCGATCTTCAGTTACCTGCGGCACACGGTCGTAAATGGTATCGTAGTATTCTTCAATGATATCTAAAGTCTTGATACTTGTACCTTCCATTGCATCAAGTGACGCAACAATATCACGACTTTCAAACGCAAGATGCTGTACACCTGGGCCATCGTATTCTTTTAGGTATTCGTCGATTTGGTTTTTATCGTCATCTTTACCTTCGTTAATTGGAATACAGAAGCTGCCATCTGGTGAACGTAAGGCATATGATACTAGCCCTGTTTTTGCACCGTTGATGTCAAAGTAACGTACTTCGCTAAAGTTGAAGATGTCTTTGTAGAAGTTAGCCCATTTTTCCATGGTGCCTTTGTAGACGTTATTTGTAAGATGGTCTACACGCAAGAAACCTTTCTCTTCGACAATTTCAGGGCTATCTAGATCACTGAAGTCTGAATTATAAATATTATTTTCTGCAGTAAATGCGTCAATAAAATAGATTATGCTGTTGCCGATACCGTAGATAGCTGGGTAGGGTAAATCTTTCTCATCATCTTTTACTGCTTTTGCGCCGCGTTTAGTCGCTTCATCAAATGCGTGATTTGCATTTTCTACGCGCCAGCCCATTGAAGAAATTGCCGGGCCATGAGATTTAGCGAACTCGAATGAAAAGCCTTGGCGCTCAGTATTAATTAAAAAGTTGATATCGTTTTGCTTGTAGTGAAAGATTTCTTTTTCTTTATGTTTTTTAATTCGTGAAAATCCGAAATCTAAAAACACCTGATGCATGAAATCAAGATCAGGTGTTGCAAATTCTGTAAATTCTATGCCACACAGGCCTATAGGGTTCGCGGAATCTGTCATAATAATTACTCTATATAGGTTGTTTTTAATAATGGTTTTGTTATCGTGCTAGTCACACTGCAATATGCAGTGCACCGCTCAACTGTAAATAATCATATCTTTAATCTTGTTCGAAAAATATTATTATGTTTTAATGGTCATGATTAAATATTTAGATGGTTATGAGCATGAGATTAGACATTGAAACCCTTAAAATCCTTGATTTAATAGTGAGACTTGGCAGTTTTGCTAAGGCTGCTGATCAATTAAATCGCGCGCAATCTGCGATTAGCTATCAAGTTAAAAAGCTAGAACAACATTTAGGTGTTAACTTATTTGACCGCAGTAAATACCGCGCAGAGTTGACACCTGAGGGCAACGCAATTCTGACGGAGGGCCGCCGTCTACTCCAACAAGCTCATAATCTAGAGGTGTTGGCTGAGCGTTTTAGTCAAGGCTGGGAGCCAAGGTTAGAAATTGTCATTGATGGTGCGGTTCCAATGGAGCCTGTAATGAAAGCATTAAAACGCTTATCGGAAATGGATGTGTCTACGCGTGTTCAGCTTCGTACAGAGTTTTTAAGCGGTTGTCAGCGCTGGTTTGACAAGCAGAGTTCAGATCTTATGTTGGTTAAGGATTATCAATCTACACCTTATTTAGTTGCTAAACCATTACAGGCGATTGATTTTAAATTAGTCGTGTCTAGCGAGCATCCTCTGGCCACGATGAAAGAAGTTGAATTAAAGCATTTGCATGAACATATTGAATTAACGATTGCAGATTCAGGCAATCTAGACCCTCAATCGCAAGATGAATTACAATTTGGTGGCGAGCGGGTGTTTTATCTTAATGGTTTTATGGCTAAAAAAGAGTCTATCTTATTAGGCTTGGGTTTTGGTTGGGTGCCTGATTATTTAATTGAAGAAGAACTAGCGACTGGCAGTTTAGTCGAATTAGACTTTGTTGGCGGTGCTTGTCATACGTTTACACCAAGGCTTGTACATTCAAGTGAGCGACCATTGGGCAGAGCTGGGCAGTTATTGAGTGACTTAATTATTGAAGAGTTTTCGAAATAATCGTAGTGTTAGTTAAGTGGTAAAATTGAGGGAGAGTGCTCCCTCAAGCTATTTTCAAAGTACATTTTTTCCTTTGAGTCTTATGCGTTTAGTGTTTTTGTTGACTAACTTTTTACCAATTCCTTTTACTTTAGTAAGATCTTCTACCGTTTTAAATTGTCCGTGCTTTTTACGATAATCGACAATTGCCTTAGCCTTCTTTTTACCGATTCCCTTTAAGCTAAGCATCAGTTCCTGTTCATTTGCCTTGTTTATGTTCACTGAGCTGTACTTAAGCTTATGTTTTTTAGCTTTCTTACTGAGCTTATCTTTATTAACCTTAGTCTCTTCTTTCACTTTCTCACTGTTAGAAGGTTTATCGGTGTTAGTTGACTGTGCCGCATGCAGTATTGGTGAAGCGGCTAGTAAAGCCAATGTAAATAGAGTAGTAATCGTTTGACGCATATTAGACATAATATTTTCCTTTATTGAGGCTCCATTGCATGTCTTATTATAGGCAGGATTTTGGAAGCTGCTGGAAATTTAATCGAACAGAATGTCGTTAGATTATTTTTATTAAAAAAGTCTTGCGTTAAGGCGCTCTAGTCATAGATAATGCGCCTCGGTGACTAATTGGTCCCCTCGCAATGATAGATAGTGAACTCGGCCAGGCCCGGAAGGGAGCAACCGCAGCTATCGACTCATGTGCCGAGGTGTGGCTGATTAGTTACCACTTTTCTTATTATTATTTCTGTCGCTTGCACCATAAGTTTTCATAATTGCACCATAACACTTCATAATTTGCACAATAAGTCTTCATAGTCTACTATCGGTAGTAATAATACTACAAAATGAGTATTACTATGTATCGTCGCAATTTAAAATATTCAAGAGTTAAGAATCTTTACAAGTTCGCTAGCCAAAAAATGAATACGGTTTTTACGGTTGAGTCATCACTTGAATTTGATACCTGTTTCCATCTCGAATACACTTCTAAAATAGTTCAATTTGAAGCACAACCTGTTGGTTATAAATACCAGTTTGAAGATAAAACTCTGCCTTATACCCCAGACTTTAAAATGATTGATGTTGATAATGTTGAAACCTTTGTAGAGGTTAAACCGTTATGTAAAACGTCAGACCTTGACTTCAAAGCTCGCTTTAAGCAGAAACAAGCTGCTGCATTAGAACTTGGCACGTCACTCGTATTGATTACCGAGAATCAAATTAGAGTTAATCCAGTTCTTAATAATCTAAAGTTATTACATCGTTATTCTGGGCTTCAAGAATTCTCGCCTTTACAGCTTAAGTTACTTACTTTGGTTCGTTCTAATGGCTTTTTGACTGTACTTCAAATTAGCGAACACCTCTATTTATCTCTCAGTGAATTAATGGCGAGTGTCATTGGATTGATTTCTCACGGAGCCTTGCTGACTGATTTGTCAAAAGGTAATTTTGGCATGCAATCAAGAGTGTGGGTGGGCCATGAACAATGAGCTCGGTTTATTTGTTGACGAAACAGAAATTGAGAACACAAGTCAGAGTGAAAACGTTGAGCTCCCTACTTATACTGCGCGAGATTTAGATAGTTACCCCAGAGCTATTCAAAAAGAAACAATGAGACGCGTTAGAATTCTTAAATGGTTCGAACAACGTCTAGTTGGTGGTTGGACAGAAAAAAATCTCAAGCCATTGATACCCAAAGCTACTCAAGAACTGACAACAGATATTCCTACTGCTAGAACGCTTGCTAGTTGGTGGCGTTTATATTTCAATTCGGACTACCAATTACAGTCACTTATTCCAAAGCATCACTTTAAAGGTAATTCCAGTAAACGATTTACTAAGTCAGATGAACTCTTCTTTGAACAAGCTATAGATCGATTTTTAGTGAAAGAAAAAACATCCGTTGCACATGTATATCAGTACTATTGCGACAGTATAAGACTTAAAAATAAAAGCTTAGTCAGCGGAAAAATCAAGAAACTATCAGAAAGGGCTTTTTATAAACGCATTGAAAAAATGCCACAATATGACGTAATGGTCGCCAGATACGGTAAATATCGTGCTGACATTGAATTCAATGCAATTGATGGTCACTTGCCGCCACAAAGAGTGTTAGAAAGAGTTGAAATTGATCATACCCCAATGGATTTGATTTTAATTGATGATGAACTCCTTGTTCCTCTTGGTCGGCCTTATTTAACATTGCTGATTGATAGCTTAAGTCGATGTGTTGTGGGTTTCTATTTTGGTTTTAAAGAACCGGGCTACGAATCTACTCGTAAAGCATTAATGAATGCGTTGATACCGAAAGGTTATATTAAGGACAAGTTTCCGGATATCGTTAATGATTGGCCCTGTAGTGGAAAAATGGAACAATTAATTGTAGACAATGGTGCTGAATTTTGGAGTAATAGTCTAGAGCAAACTTGTTTAGAAGTTGGTATTAACGTTCAATATAATCCAATTAAAAAACCTTGGTTAAAACCACTAGTTGAACGGTTTTTCGGGACGGTAAATAAAAAATTTCTCATGAACATTCCTGGAAAAACGTTCTCTAATCTTATGGAGCGTTATGACTATAATCCAGCTAAAGACGCTGTTTTACGCTTTTCAACGTTTAATATGTTATTTCACAAATGGATAGTTGATGTTTATCATCAAGAACCTGATTCTAGAAAACGTTTTATACCAGCACTGTCTTGGAGGAAAGGACTTGGCAATCTTCCACCTGTTCAATATGTCGAGCATGAAGCGGCTAAAATTGAAATTGTGATGGGTATAAAGGCACGTAGAACTCATCGCCGTGGTGGGATTAATATTCACTGTTTGCGATACGACAGTGAAGAATTAGCGCATTATAGAATATCTAGTAGGCAACGTGGAGCAGGAAATTACGAGTTAATTGTTAAAACGAATCCCGATGATTTGTCGTTTATAAATGTATATCTCGATGAGGAGCAACAATATTTAAAAGTTCCATGTATTGATCCTATAGGATATACAAAAGGTTTAAGCTTATTTCAGCATCAAATAAATCTTAGGTTACACCGTGATTTCATCAGTAGAAATGTAGATTTAGATGGTTTAGCAGAGGCTCGAATGTTTATTCATAATAGAATCGAGTCTGAAACAGATGACATTAAAAATATGTCACCTAAAAAAAGTGTTAAAGGAATGTCTAAATTAGCAAAGTACAAAGGAGTTGCTAGTGATAGTAGTGGCACAGTTATACCGGATAAAGCACCTCAAGTAGAGATGAAGAGGCTTAATAAACCTGAGCTGAATGAACCAGATAATGATGACTGGGATGACCTTGTTTCTGACTTGGAAGCATACTAGTGGACGTTTTATCTCAAGATAAAGAAGAAAAGCTGAAATCGTTTATTAACATATTTGTTGAACACCCAATTCTTACCACCATAATTGAAGATTTTGATAGATTAAGATACAACAAGAGACTCGGAGGTGAGCAACAATGCATGTTGCTTACTGGTGATACTGGTTCAGGTAAATCCTCAATAATTAATCATTATCTAGCTAAAACTAAAATCGATAATACAGCCAGAGATGCAATGCATATACCTGTACTGGTGAGTCGTATACCTAGTAAGCCTTCCCTCGATTCAACCATTACCGAATTATTAAAAGATCTTGGGCATTTTGGCAGTTTCCACAGTAACCATCGAACTAGAAGAAGTGCACAAGGGTTAACTGAAACTTTGATTTCACACCTAAAAAATTGCAAAACAGAACTAATTATTATTAATGAGTTTCAAGAGCTTATTGAGTTCAAAAGTGGTCGTAATAGGCAAGAAATAGCAAATCGACTTAAGTATATAAATGAAGAAGCACAAATCCCCATTGTACTCGTTGGCATGCCATGGGCTAAACACATAGCTAACGAACCTCAGTGGTCATCAAGGCTCACAATTAGACGGGAAATACCATATTTTAAGCTATCAGATGATCCAAAATGCTTTATTCGATTTTTAATGGGTTTGGCTAAGCGAATGCCTTTAGACGTTACTCCAGATTTTAAAGATAAAAAAATAGTTTTTTCTCTATTTTCTGCTTCAAGTGGTTGTCTGAGGAAGCTTAAAATAATTTTAAATGAAGCGCTTAAACTAGCACTTATTGAAGGCTCATCAACATTGAGTAACCAACATTTAGCGAGGGTTTATGATATATACGGAGTTGATGATTCTAATCCATTCATTTTAGATATTGAGGAACTCACTGCGTGTGAAGTCTTGCAATATTCGAATTATGATACTGGTGCTGCTTGTGACGACAAGGCACTAATAGCGACTATCTATACAGAGAGAGCGCCAATCACCCAACTTCTTAAGAAGTAAACATTTTCATGCAACAGTGCCTTGGAGTAATAATATAAAATTTGATGGCTCGTGGTTATTTTTAAATATATTTCCTTATACAATTAAGAACAAAAAAGTTTGCAAAGCGGAAATTTTAACATCATACAGTCTAATGTCTGTTTCAAGCTCAAAGCTGCCATCCAAATTCGACAATTGGACGTAAATATGAACCTATTACAGATATTTAATAAAACTGAGCTGTCTATATATAGCTAATTTAGTTGATTTGTCAGCAACTCTCGAAATTAAGGACAAGTCAACCAAAAAAGTTATTTGATTGAATTAACAATAAAGTCTAAAACATTATCGCCCGATGATTTATAGGTTAAATCAAATAATGGCTGCGGTTTAGTAATCATGCCTCGCTCTACTACTTCAGAAACTATATTAAAGTCGAGCAAGCCCGTTTTGCCAACAAGTAAGTTATCAATTGAGTTTTCTTTAGCAAGATTTAAAACATCCCTAAAGCCTTTTAAATATAAATAGTCTTTAGTGAAGCCACCGCCTCTATATACTCTTGTGGTAAGAGTAAAAGCAAACTCCTTTTCTAAGTTAAATTCATTCATTAAAGTGTGATAAGTTTTAACGAAATCACCATGCTCTAGCATATATTGAACAGCAATGACTCTTAGGGCTATCGTTTTCAATCGTTTTGTCGTTAAGCTACCAGAGCAATATTCACTATATAATGCTATTCCTTCTTGAGTATGGGTATTGCCTGTTAAGCCTAAGCTAAATATCTTAAGTGGATGCTTCTTAGCATTGATGGTAGTTAACATGTGAATGCCAAGTTCATGATAAGCAAATGCATGTAATTCTTTTTGAGTAAAAAGTGCTTCCTTATTAATCAGTAACAATGCCTTTTCATTGTTAACCATTGCTTTGGCTACGATCTTCCCCGATTTCTCTATCTTACAATTAAGCCCCCATTCTTTAGCTTGTGACTTAAAGTAATCAATTGCTTCATCTGAATTTAGTCGTTCCTCATTTTGCCCAAATTCATCATCATTCAAGTGAAGAAGGAATCGAGCATTTGCAATATCGTTAGGGCTAGGCTCACCATAATACTTTAATGAGTTATAAACAAAATCATCAGTACCAATGGTTGTTAATAAATCTATTTTACTGGCTAAATTGTCAATAACATGCCTGTATAATTGTTGAATATCAGCATCGTTTATTTCACTAACGGGTAAGTTGTACAAGTTCTCTCTAAATTTATAAGGGTCAATATTAAGCTGTTTGTAATTAAAGCTTGGTGATATATAGCTATTTTTTTTCAGAAATTTATTTCGTTGAGCGACCAAATTTACAGGGTTAATAAAATTTAATGTTTCAATACTTTTACACAATGAAAATAGTTTCTTATCTATATCTAAAACTTCGCCACTTATAGTTGAAGATAAAATATCAGCCTTTTGTGTTCTTTTTCTTTTACCGTACTTACGGACAAAAAATGCAGCCGTTTCACTAATGGCATTTTTAAATCCAGCTTTTAGCTCTTCTAATACAAGCGGGTAAAGTTCACCTGATGCCTCATCCATAAATACTTTTTTAACTTCAGTAGGTAGTACCAAAGTATTGTCAAAATGAGCATTAATATGCGTGATTAAATAGCCTCTACCATGAAATATTTCATCGGTTGCCGCTCTTACATTTAAATTTGGTAATTCAATTTTGTTAAGCTGTTTTTCAAATTGATTAACAACATTTCCCCAACGCTCTACATCAATTTGACCCCCACCAATATTAAATGTAGGTGTGTCTTTTTCAATCCGTTTGTAATTATATGAATGAATATCAAAAACTATGGCGTTACTATACTGTTTTTCAATAACGGTGATAATCGCTTCAAGTACGTTATAAAAAGCCTGATGTTTACTATGACTTTTTGCGCGTTGTTTCTGTGTCAATGGCTTTTGCCAAACCTGCTTATCCCATGCGGTTTTAAAGTAGGTTGATAGCGTTTTAGCGCGGTTTAAGTCATATTCAAATCGAGAGTCATTACCTATAACCTGAATAGGAAAGGAAGAGATTAACTCATCTGTATAGGGATCTTCTTCATAAAAGCGTTCTTCTTTTGACAAAAGAAATGTTTTTTTTAAATCATTCCGTAGTTGATGACCGTTGTGAATAGCAGCACAAATGATAGGAGTGTATTCGTCTATTTTGACAACAAAAGCACCATCGTCCACTTCAGCATGAAAACATTCCCCCTTTTTAATTAAGGCGATACATTCTTTCTCAGACAACATGAGCATCGTCTATCGCCTTTCTAAATTCGTTTTTACGTTGCGCCAATGCTTCTTTAGCGTTGACAACACTCTCGGCAAAATCGATCACTTTCTTTTGCAGTTTGGTATTATTCAATTTGTTAATACGCATAATGCCACCTGGGCTTTGTACATTAACTTCAATTAATTTTTCATTAATAACATCAATACCAACAAAATATAAACCGTCACGAACAAGTTTTGGTCCGATATGCTTACAAAGTGCTTTTTCATTTTTAGTCAAAGTATGTTTTACGACTGTGCCACCTGCATGAACATTTGAGCGTACTTCATTGGATGCAGGGACACGCTTCATCGCTCCGATTGGCTCACCGTTTAACATTAAGATTCGGACATCTCCAGAGTCTGCACCTTCTACATATTCCTGTAGAATAACGTAATTACCACCTTTGCCGCTGTTAATATAAAACTCCAGCAATGAATGAAAGCTTTTTTGAGCATGCTTCTCAACTAAAATGACCCCTTGACCACCATATCCATCTAACGGCTTCATGATCATTTTGCCAGACGCAGAGTCATTCAGTACGTCAACTAAATATTCAGGTGTTTTAGACACATGAGTGACGGGTATAAAATGATTGGCAGGATCATCAAACGATGCTGTATATAATTTGGTATTCGCTATCCTTAAGCCATCAATATCATTCATGATAAATACGTCTTCACGCACTGAATCTAAAAAATTCAAAGTGATAGGATCAAGTGGTGGGTTTGCTCGCATAATTATGGTATCAAAACCAGCAAGTGGGAGTTGTGACTTTTTAAATTCAGCCTTTTTATAAAAAGACATAATATTAGCTGGAATAGCTACACCTTTTTTGAAAACTTGACAAAAAGCACTAGAAACTGAATCTCGCATTGTTAGGTTATGCGGAGTGGCAATAGCAACGGTATGATTACGTGATACACACTCATGTATTAACCTTAGGGTAGAATCTGTTTCGGGATCAATTTTATCCCAAGAGTACATTAAAAAAAGAATATTCATCGAGCTGCCTATGAGTGGTAATCTTCAGAGCATTAGTCATGACTTTTACATGAATGCTGCACTATTTAAGTATTGAAAATTATCATTTAATACTTAAATAAGTTTGTTAATTATTGATTTTGGATAGCTATGATGGAAAATTAATCCCAATCACCATAATAATCATCTTCGAACTTTTTAAGTCGCCTTTCTTCATGCAACCGTTCAATTTTTTGCTTAGCTAAAAAGCTACGCTTATTATTAGCCTTACTACTTTTCCTTTCAATAGAACCCGAATCTAATTCAAATTCTGCAATTTCTGTCTCTTATACACATCTGACGCTGCCGACGAAGAGGATAGTGTAGATCT
>CAJXRU010000045.1 GCA_913060565.1 uncultured Gammaproteobacteria bacterium
AAATGGCGCATGCCATTGCGCTTGAAACGGGTAAGCCATTATGGGAAACACGTACTGAAGCGGCTGGTATGGCAGGTAAGATTGCTATCTCAATTAAAGCGCACAACGAGCGTACTGGCACTGTTGAAAACCCAGCGCCGGGCGCAAAAGCGTTTATCCGTCACAAGCCACACGGTGTTGTTGCGGTATTTGGCCCTTACAACTTCCCTGGTCATTTGCCAAACGGCCACATTGTTCCTGCACTACTTGCAGGTAACACTATTGTATTTAAGCCAAGTGAATTAACGCCGCGCGTTGGTGAACTAACGGTTAAATTATGGGAGCAAGCTGGTTTACCAGCAGGCGTAATGAACTTACTGCAAGGTGAAGTTGAAACTGGCGTTGCTATTGCAAACCACGTTGAAATCGATGGTTTATTCTTCACGGGTAGTTCAAACACTGGTCACCTACTGCACAAGCAATTTGCTGGTCAACCTGGCAAAATCTTAGCGCTTGAGATGGGTGGTAATAACCCACTAATCGTTAAAGACGTAGCAAACGTCGATGGCGCAGTTCATGACATCATTCAGTCGGCTTATGTGACCACAGGTCAACGCTGTGTATGTGCTCGTAAATTATTCGTTGCTAATGGCAGCGATGGTGATGCACTGATTGAGCGTTTAATTGAAGTGACTAAAGACATCAAAGTAGGTAACTTCGATGACGCTGAGCAACCATTTATGGGCTCAATGATTAGCGAAAAAGCAGCGCTTGGTATGGTTGCAGCGCAAAAGATGTTAGTTGAGAAGGGCGCGAACGTGTTAATCGAACTAACACACAAAGCAGGCACAGGTTTTGTAACGCCAGGCTTAGTTGATGTGACGTCATTTGCCCGTGAATTGCCCGATGAAGAGCACTTTGGTCCATTACTGCAAATCATTCGTTACGGCAGCTTTGATGAAGCAATTGAATTAGCAAACAACACGAGCTTTGGTTTATCAGCGGGTCTGTTGGCAGATAGTCGTGACGATTACGATTACTTCTTCGCACGTATTCGTGCAGGTATCGTAAACTGGAACAAGCAAATCACCGGCGCAAGCGGCGCAGCGCCATTTGGTGGTGTTGGAGGCAGTGGTAACCATCGTGCTAGCGCGTATTACGCAGCTGATTATTGTGCTTACCCAGTGGCTTCGATGGAAGCTGATGAAGTGGTATTGCCAGCAACGTTAACACCGGGTTTAACGTTTTAATTGATCTGTGATTATAGATCACAATTAATTGCTCGCTATAATTAGCGAATCAGCCGATGTAAGCACATCGGCTTAACCGACATAAGAGAAAAGACAGGATAAGTTATGCATAACAATGTAGATGAGTTATTTGAAAACCTTTGGACACAGTACCTACAAGTCACGCCATCGGCTGAGAAAATTTGTCAGCTTTTAGGTAAGGGCGAAGCGATCATTAACGATCACATCGCACTGCGTACTTTTAACATTGCCAAAGTAAACCTAGAAGTATTAGCTGAACACTTTAAAAAAGTGGGCTACGAAGAAAAAGGTCAATACAACTTTGAATCGAAGAAGCTTAGCGCTAAGCATTTCGAGCACAGCGACCCAGATCAACCAAAAGTATTCATCAGTGAATTACGCGTTGAAGAGTGCTCACAAGAGCTACAAGCAATTGTTCACAAGCTAGTTGACCAAGTTGATGCAACTGTAACGACTGCACCAGAATTTGTATACAACGGCGCGCCTTGGCAAGTAAGCAAAGCTGATTACCAAACGCTAATTAGCGAGAGCGAATACGCTGGTTGGACTGCTGCTTGGGGTTACCGTGCTAACCACTTCACAGTTCACGTAAACAAGTTATCTGGTTACACTGATTTAGAATCAGTAAACGAAGCGCTTAAAGCAGCTGATTACCGTTTAAATGTATCTGGCGGCGAAATCAAAGGCAGCAAAGAAGTATTGTTAAAGCAATCTTCAACAATGGCTGATACTGCAACCGCTACATTTAGCGACGGCGAGTTAGAAATTCCATCGTGTTTCTACGAGTTTGCTGAGCGTTTCATCATGGCAGACGGTAACGAGTACACGGGTTTTGTTGCAGCATCTGCTGATAAGATCTTTGAAAGTACTAATGTCGGTTAATTTAGCCACGTGCTAAATTACACGAATGATTGAACCCGCAGCCAATGGTTAGCGGGTTTTTTGCTTTTATGAGGTAATCAACTCTTGGTAAAAATTGAGAAATTAGGAGGATTTACATTTCATACACTTTGTATTTAAAGTAACTTATATCAGTAGTGCGTAAATAAGCTATTGAAAGCATTTTTCGATACGTTTTGTTACAACGGATTGTTTATCTCAATGTGGTGAACATATGAAAAAACTAAACCGCTATTTTTATCTAATGTTGTGTACATTTTTACTCGCCTCTACATCCGTTACTGCTCAGCCCAAATTAAGTATTGTTACTGAGTTTATGCCGCCATTACAGTTGGCTAAATCAGGGCATAAAATGCATGGGAAAACGGCTGAATTAGTCTCGGCTATCGTTGAAGATAGTGGGCTATTACATCATATTGATATCTTCCCATGGGCGCGCAGTTATTTATGGGCAACCACCAAACCAAATGTTCTCATTTTTCCTATTATTCGCACTCAAGAGCGTGAACACAAATTTCACTGGATTGGCAAAGTGTGGAGTTTTTCTGCGCAGGTATACCGATTAAAGTCTAGAAGTGATATTAATGCGACTTCTTTAAAAGATGCTAAGAATTATAGCGTTGGTGTTTACCGTGAAGATTTTTTTCATCGGTATCTCGTTAAGCAAGGTTTTAAGAGCGAACAGTTGTATGCAGTAGCTGATATTGAGCAAAGTGTTTTACTTTTTTTAAACGGCCGCACGGATTTAATTGTCATTGATGAATCTATTTTTGAATACTATTTAAAGAAGCATCATCATACTAATAGTGAAGTTGTTTCTATTATGCAGCTATCGGACGTTAAAACTAATGATGCATATATCGCGTTAAGCAAGGACACTTCCCCTGAGATCATTGAACGAATCACTCGTAGTTATCAACGAATATCTACGAGTGAAACTTTTGCTCAACATGCGAAGATTAGAGCTTTTTCAGCTAGCGCCAATACTCAATAATCTTGCTAACTTTACTGCCTCGAAATTCAAATACACTAAGGTGAATTTCGCCATCGTCTTGTTTTCTAAGTACTGAAATAGCATTTAATCCAGTCATGCTTTTAATCACTTGGTACCTATCCGTTGTTCGTTGATATTTACCTTGCTTAAGATACTTTACGGTATTTTTATAAAGTCCTTTTCTCGTGTAAGTACCACCATAAACCTCATGAACATAAGTGAAGTCGTTAGTGTATTGCGCAAATAATTGATTGGCATCTTCAACGGTTGAATTTTTCATTAGTACTTTATTTTGCAACGCGTTAACTTGTTTGAGGTGATGGATTAGTTGTTGTTTATTAAGCGTATCTATCTCATCTGCTTGGGCCGTAAAACAGATTGTACTCATTAATAACGCGAGTAAAACTCTAATCATGATTACTCCTTAGGCTCAGGTTTATGGAGTTTGACACGATTTACTGTCTTGTCATTATTGAGATCAAAGCTGATGTGCTCTCCGTTATCCCAACCGACAAAATCAAATTTCGTTGCTGATGTTGGGCTTAATTCAGCTATAAAATCATTGTCGACACGTGCATAGAGAAAGTTATCGCGGGCGATGATTTCAATGGATTTGTTGTCAGTCAGTGAGTGCTTACCTAGGTAGTTTTTATAGTCTTTTGTGTCGTAGGTTTTGTGAGGAAATTGCTCAATTGTTCTTTTGACACGACGCTTGGTGTGTTTGAGATCTTCGCCAAATGCTTTGTCGATATTTCCTGTAAAGAAGTCAACTAATTGAATGAACTCCGGCTCTTTGGTTATCTGAGTTGGTGTCAGCTGTTTTTTATTGAATTGATTAATGACACTAAACCATTTAACTGTATTTGCTGTGTATTGCTTTAAGTGTTGTTTGGTCGTGATGTAACCGTGCCCCGGAACAATCTTGGTATCTTGGTTAATGTTGCTAAGGACTTTGTTGAGCACGATTGGTGATTGCTCTGAATTGTTGGGTCCCCAGCTTGTTCCCATATTATCGCCCATGAAGACAAGATTGGATTTTGGAAGATAAACGATTAAATCATTGTAAGTATGTGACACTGCGGCGTGCGCAACTATTGGTTCTCCACCAAATGTCATGGTGAGCTTTTTATTAACGAGCCACTGATTTGGATAGAGCAGCGGGTTTGGCCCGTCGAATTTGGCGAACTTTACATTCTCTTGAGAAATTATGGTTGCTCCTTTTGCTGAGAAGTATTTATTGGCGCCGGTATGATCTCGATGGGAGTGAGTATTAATGATGAACTTTACTGGTTTGTCGCTTATTTTCTTGAGTGTTTTTGCGAGAAATTTATCGACGCCAGGTTGAATATTCATGGCATCGATAAGTAGTAAACCGTCATCAGCGACCACAACGCCGACATTTGAGCCCATACCTCGCACTGGTTTTAAGACATAAACCTGCTCACTGATTTTTGTTATGGTGATGGCATGTTCAGGCCTGTCATTTGCCTTAGTGATTTGAGGAGTGACGAGTAAGCCGATGATAGCAATAACGGCGGTAAGTTTATTTATCATGAAAAATCCTAGTTAAGGGTGTTGTTTGTTCACTAGCATAAGAAACATCATGGAAATTACATGAAAAAAAGCTGACTTTTGGCTGATTTTTCTATGAAAGGGTTAAAAATTAATAATTTATAGGTAGTATGAGTACAGTAATAAATCAGGGTGTTTTTAAACATGTCACAGCAGTTTTGGGTCAATAACTATTTTATTGATATTAAACGAAATCAAATTAGTCATCAGCAGCAACAAACTCCTCTCGCGCCAAAAGCGCTTGCTGTGCTCACAATATTGGCACAACATGCCGGTGAGGTTGTGAGTCATGATGCGCTGATGGATGCCGTGTGGCCAGACACCGTAGTAACGCCAAATACTCTACAACGGTGCATCGCGCAATTGAGAAAAGCGTTTGGTGACGACAGTAAGCATCAAGCATTTATAAAAACGCATGCCAAACAAGGGTACAGTTTAGAAGCGGCTGTGAGTTGGGATGAAGAGAAGGTAACGGTTGCTGCCGAGTCAACGCCAGTTGATTCTTCGAGGCCAGCACCAAAATATCAGGTCAATAATCTGTGGTTACTAATGCCGATGATTGTATTAGTAGTAATCGTTGCTTGGTGGAAGTTTAGCCCGTCATCAAATCATCAGTTTACGCAGGTCAATCCGTTAACCGCCAGTGATGAAAAAGAAACAAAAGCCCGCTATTCGCCCGACGGAAAGTACTTGGTGTTTCACCGTTTTCAGGCAACCTGTGAACATCATATCTGGGCGAAAGATCTGACGACTCAACAAGAGTTTAGGTTAACAAAAGAGCCCGGAATATTTGGCAGTCACAGTTGGTCACAAGATGGCACTCAAATAACATTTTCAGAGAAAGGAAGTTGTAAGCGTCCTACTTCTGCACCTGCCTGTTGGCGGATTAACACCTTAGACTTTTCAAGTGCTTTGGCACAGCCGCAATCAGTTGTCACTCGATTAGATTGTGATGAACAGCGTAATGCCGTGGCACGATATTTACCGCATGGCAAGATTGCTATGTTGCGAGAGACTGCACCTCACATTAATAAATTGGTGGTTTTTGATCCACGAGATAACCAGCTACACGATTTGTATATCGATGAAAAACGCTATATTTATAGTTACGATTATTCGTTTAAATCTAATCTTATCGCGATAACGAGCAGAGACGCGTCGAATAATCACTATATTGATATTGTTAATCTAGACGGGGATTTATTATCGAGTGCACCCATTATTCGACGCCCACAAGACTCAAGTTATGAGTTTTATAATGTTCATTTTCACCCGCAAGGTAAGCACTTGGTAACAGATACCGCGCTTGGCTTATTTAGCCTGTCTTTTGAAGGGGAACTAGTGCCCATTAATACGCTAGGACATCGCCATGTATTTGATGCTAACTATCACCCTGACGGGCGGCGAATTGTAGCTAGTCAATTGGCGGGTGATAAAGACAGTGTTGCATTGTCGTGGAATGATTTGTCGATGGAGAATGGCCGAGTCATTGCTCGCTCAAATGCGATTGATTCTGGTGCTAGGCGTCAGCCAGCCGGTGATGTTATTACCTTTATGTCACTGCGATCAGGCTCGCGACAATTATGGCAAGTTGAAGGTGAAAAAATTACTCAATTGTCGATGATTGACTATGGCTATTCGAATGATTCATTTGCTTGGTCACCAGATGGAAAAAACATTGCAGCAGTGGTGAATGATCACGTTTCAGTGATCTCTCTGTATGGAGAATTACAGCAGTATAAAACGCCTTTAGCGATTGAATTTGTAATGGATTGGGATGCTGATGATTCGTTAATTGTTAGTGCAGTCAAGAATAATAGTGCTCAGTTATATCGCTTACGTTTACTACCTGAGGGGGAAAGTGAATTGATTGCCCTGAAAATGAGCGACGTCAATTGGGCTCAAGCACTTAATGTATCTGATATCGTAGTATCTTATAACAATGGCGAAGTCTGGATGCATGGCCAACAAGATAAGCATTTGACGGTATTAGACGGGCAAGTATTTAAACAGAACCTACGTGTTTTTGAAGGTAAGATATATGGCCTTAACGAAGCACGTCAATTATGGCGCTATAACATTGGTGCTAATCAGTTTGATATTTTGAGCCAATACAGCACTGAGGTTACTCATTTGTCTGATATTAACGCCGACGGTATTTTAGTTAACAAAGTTATCGACTTTAAAAAAGAACTGATCGAGTTTCAATAGACTCATTTTTTTCGGGTGATAGAGGTAATTCAATCGTAAATTGGACGCCTCCTTGTTCAGGGCTTTCACATTCAATACTTCCTTTGAACAATTGAGTAATTAGATTGTAAACAATGTGCATACCTAGTCCACTGCCACCTTTGTTGCGCTTGGTTGTAATAAAAGGCTCGTAGATCTGAGTGATAATTGATTGTTCGATGCCTTTACCATTGTCGGAATATCGGATGACAGCACTATCCGTTTTGCGAGTCACATGAATATCAATGTCGCCGCTTCCTCTATTCTCAAAGCCGTGCGTTATGGAGTTATTTACTAAATTAGTGAGAATTTGATAAAGCGGACCGGGATAAGATTGCAGTTTGATACCGTTCTCGCCTTCAATATGCAGTGCTATATTTTTGTTGCGCAGTAGTGGGTGAACCGCCAACATAATTTCTTTAATATACTCAGTAAGTTCTATTTCTCGCAGTGCTTCAGTGCTTTGATCGACTGCGACTTGCTTAAAGGTTGAAATTAAGTGGATTGCGCGTTCAAGATTAGAACGCATTAATGAATAGCCTTCGTGTTGTCCCGCTAAAGACTTATCAAGCTTTGAAGCCGTTAGCGCTTTGTTTTCTACTAATTTAGTGAGCTCATTAATCGCATCTTTGTTATGAGTGACTGCGGTTTTTACAATACTGAGCGGCGTATTAATTTCATGCGCAACCCCTGCAACTAGCCCACCTAACGCCGCCATCTTTTCGCTCTCAACCAAGCTAGACTGAGCATGTTTTAGTTTTGCCATCGCACTTTCTAGTTTTTCATTTTTGGTTGAAAGTTGTTGAGTTCGCGCGGCGACAGTTTGTTCTAGATTGATTAATACTTGTTGGCGAATGCGATAGAACCAATAAAGTAATGCGCAAATAACCAGTAGATAGAGTGTTTTGCTAAACATATTCCACCACCAAGGTGCAGCAAGATTTACATCTAATCGATGAACTGGAGAGGTGAGGCCGTTATTATTTATGGCGAAGGCTTCTATCGTGTAATTACCTGGAGGTAATTTCATTAGATTAAACTGGCGACTATCTTTATTCATCGCAATCCAGTTTTCTGATAGTCCTAAAACCCGATACTGATAATCGACATTTTGACTGGCAGAATTCAATGATGTGTACTTAAAGGACATAATGTCTTGTTGGTAATTTAGCTGTATTTTCTGTAAAAACTCCACCGCTTGCGTCGCTATGTCAGGGGTTAATTTAGGTGAAATGACATTGCCTAAAACAGTCATTTTCGACAACGTAATTGCATTGAGAGTGTGGTCAATGATCAAATTAGCAGGGTCAAAATAATTAAAACCATTGGATCCACCAATAACGAGTTGGCCATCTTTACTGACTGCGACAGCGCCAAAGTTATATTCTAATCCTTGAGCACCATCGAGCACACTAAAGTTAGTCACGCCGTAATCTTCAGGATTTATTCGAGATAACCCGCCGCTGGTTCCTGCCCAAATAAATCCTTGTTTGTCTTTTATTAATACCCAAGCAGCATCATTGGCTAGGCCCGTCTGTTTATTAATTATCTTTTTAAGCGTTAGCTTTTTGTCAACAACCATAATACCGGCATCTGTGGATGCCCAAACTAAACCATTGTCACTTTCAACAACGCTATAAACCATATCTGAAGCTGCGCCAACAGATTTATTAAACTGGTGAAATGTACCGTCTTGAATTTTTATTAATCCAAAACCTAACGAGCCAGCCCATATATCCCCATCAATCACTTCTAATGCATAGATGGATTTGAGTAACGGCTGATTTTTGGTTTCAAACATAGGAAGAAGCTTTTCTTGAGCGCTATCAAACCTAAAGAGTCCATTATGACGAGCGACGGATATTATTTCCCCTTGATAACGTGCTAAATCAATGAACCTGCGGACTTCTTTAGGTTTTGGAGTATAGAATTTAGTGACTTCTTTAGTCTCGAAATTATAGCGAACTACGCCGTCACCAAAGGTGGTAAGCCAAAGCTCTCCGTCAAAGAATCGAATGTCAGAAATAAATGCTAAATCAAACTTGGCTAATTCGGGGTAGTGAAATGAGGCTGGTTTAAAGCTGTGATGAGAGGCAATATAAAGCCCCTGAGAAGATCCTATCCAAAGTCGGTTTTGGTCATCAAATTCAAAAGATCGCATATCGTGATTAACAAATACGTCACTGCCAAAGGTGTCTTGATTAATATGACCCAGTTGATGACTGGTTAAATTAAGATGGCTTACGCCGTTACTGCCTGTACCTATCCATAATGTATGTTGATCAACAACTAACAACGACAAGATATTATTGTCTGCAATGCCAGATGATTTATTTTCTGGCTGAGTATAATGATGGATAATGTTGCCAAGTAAGTCATAGCGATGAAGTCCTTTCTTGCTAGCAATCCACAGAGAGTTCTGTAGCACAGCAATATCGTTAATTGCACGATACGGTCCTTCATTAACTGATACGTGCCAATCATGCGTTTTGAAATCACCTTCTAAATTGTAGCGTTTGATAGAGCCATCTTGAAATGCCAAAAATAGCCACTTTTGATAATCAGCAATTGAATAGACATTCCCATTTAATAATTTTTCTATCTCAAATGTACTTTTGTTTTGTCTAAATAATCCGCTAGAGCTCGCAAGGAAAATACTGTCTTTCGTATGAATTATTTCATGCACCTGCATTTTCCAACTGACTGATTCAGGAATGACTTCACCATTGTGACTATTAATGGAAAAGAACCCTTCATCGTAACTGCCGACTACGACATTGTTTTCGCCACACGAAAGGCTTGATATTTGATTGGAAGTAATACCACTATTGGCCTTGGTCAGAACTTGAGATTTTCCTGTTTGGTAATTATAACGACTGATGCCTGAGCGCGTACCAATCCATAAAATATTATTTGGCGTTGTACATAATGACGAAATATAGGTACCAGCAAGTTCAGCTAATGCTGAGCCACTGTCGTTGAATTGGGTAAATTTATAACCGTCGTAACGATTTAGGCCTGATTGAGTACCAACCCATGTGTAGCCTAGGTTATCGCGCGCCATTGAGAGTATTGCGGGTTGGCCGAGTCCATGGCGTTGATCAAGCGTAATAAATACTTCGTTGCTTTTGGCGAAAAGCTTAGCGGTAGAAGTTGTTGAGGCTAGGCTTACATCACTTATCACAAGCAGCAATAATATCGATATAAATCGCACTGAATGTCCTAAAAAAAGAGTGAATGAATAATAAGCATAGCAGCACATTTCAGTTTATTATTTTTTTGTCGTAAAACCGGACGATTAAAATAATATTTATCGTTCTAAATTCGTAATTCAATAAATTGAGTACTTGCCATGATGGACTGTGGTAGCATTGACGGCACTATTCATTGTTAATTTAATATCATCATGAGTTACTGCGATATATCCAATGCCGATCATCCTATGTTGGCCTATGAAATTGCCTTGCAAGAAGCACTTAGTAGCGTTACATCGAGTCCAAAAGTTGAATCTGTTTTATTACAACAATCGCTAGGGCGAGTGTTGGCTAATGATGTCACTTCTCCGATGAATATGCCGCCGTTTTCACAATCAGCTATGGATGGTTATGCTTTTAACGCTGCTGATTTAACAAGTCATCAATCATTAAAAATCATTGGACAGTCTTTAGCTGGTCATCCCTTTGATGGCGAGGTTACACAAGGACATTGCCTACGTATTATGACAGGCGCTGTTTTGCCGGTCGGATGTGACAGTGTGATTATGCAAGAAGAGGTTAACGTTGATGGCAAACAGATGACACCGCAAGTACCGGTATCTTCAGGCCAGTGCGTCAGAGCTTGTGGCAATGAATATCAACTAGGAGAGTTAGTACTTAAAAAGGGCTGTTTGATTAGTCCTCGCCATATCGCTTTGTTAGCGTCACTTGGTTTTCAGTCAGTCGAGGTCTTTGGTAAATTAACAGTCGCTATCTTTTCAACGGGAGATGAATTAGTTGAGCTAGGAACGCCGATTAAGCAAGGGCAGATTTATGATAGCAATAGATATTCGTTGATTGCTCAGTTAGAAAAGCTCAATTGCGAGGTTAAAGACTACGGCATTATTGCCGATTGCCCTGATCAAATTAGCGCTGCATTCAACATTGCGAATAACGACGCAGACGTTGTTATTACAAGCGGCGGTGTATCGGTGGGCGATGCTGATTACACAAAAGAAGTTCTCGCAAAATTGGGCAATATTGAATTTTGGAAGATAGCGGTAAAACCGGGTAAACCTTTGGCATTTGGTTATTTGAGTGATAGCGTGTTTTTAGGGTTGCCGGGTAATCCGGTGTCTGCGATGGTTACTTTCGATAAAGTCGCTAAGCCAGTGCTACAAAAACTGGCTGGAGAGATAATTTCAACGCCTCTGCTGCAAGCCGCTAGAGTGTCATCGAGTCTTAGAAAGAGGGCGGGGCGGTTAGAGTTTCAGCGCGGTTATGCATCGACTAATGAGTTTGGAGAGTTAATCGTTTCGAGTACCGGTAGTCAGGGCTCTGGTATGGTTGGCAGTATGTGTGCTGCAAACTGCTATATTGTATTGCCGCAAGAGCAAGGCAATGTTGAGGCAGGTGAGACAGTGTTGATTGAGTTATTTGCAGCGAACCTAGCCTAATTATATGACGAAAGATATATTAAGCCCGAATCAAGAACGTCGTTACGCGAGGCAGATTAGTTTGCCAAGTGTAGATTTTGACGGGCAAGAAAAACTACAGTTAGCGAGTGTTGCGGTTGTTGGTGTTGGTGGCTTAGGGTGTAGTGCTGCGCAATATCTTGCGGCCAGTGGCGTTGGCACTTTAACGCTGGTGGATTTTGATGAGGTTGAATTATCGAATTTACAACGTCAGGTACTTCATCAAACAGTCGATATTGGCGTCAATAAGGCCGAATCAGCTGCACAGCTTCTACGACTAAATAATCCAGAAATTACTATCAATGCAGTGCCTAAGAAATTAGATGTTAAAGCGCTAGAAGCGTTATGTTTGAGTCATGATGTTGTTGTTGATTGCACTGATAATTTAGAGATTCGTCAACAGCTTAATCAATCATGCTTTATTAATAAAACACCACTTGTTTCCGCCGCCGCTATTCGTCTCGAAGGAATGGTGACAGTGTTTGATTATCAAGATAAATCACCATGCTATCACTGTTTTAGCCAGCTCTTTGGTGAGCAACAGCTTTCTTGTTTGGATGCTGGCGTTCTTGCGCCAAGTGTTGGCATTATCGGTGCTATTCAAGCCTGTGAAGCCATTAAAGTGGTTATTGGTATTGGAGACACGTTAGTCGGGCGTTTATTGATTGGTGACTTTTCAACGATGACTTTTCGAGAAATGAAGTTGTCTAAAAGTCATTCTTGTTCCATTTGTAATACTTAAGTGCTGATTTTTAAGATTTTTTCAACCTTCATAAATTAAATCCTCAACTAAAATTAACGCTATGTTGTTAATTTAAGATGGATACTTTCTATAGGTTCATCGTTAAGGATTTCTATGAGCCAGTCGTATTACAGCAGTATCGCTAATACCTTCCAAGATTATGCCGTTACGTATAATCATCGTCTATTTAATCACTTCCCAATGTCTATCGTTGCACTTGAGCGTTTTGGTGCTTCTACTGAGCAATTAGAGGCATTTCGAGAGTACTATTGTGAACGTTTAGTGCACATGCCGAGTTCTCAGTCTGACAATGAAGAGGAATTAAATGAGTTTGCTGCTATAGAGCAACAAACAGAGTTAATTTTGTCGCAATTAGAGCGTGATGGCATTGAAGCAACGTTAAAATCTCGTCTTCCCGCGTTATTGCTTGGCGTAGGTGCTGGAAATTTTTACGCGATTAATCGATTAGCTTATGCGGTAAACCAGAACAATCAAAATGATATTGCAGTCTCATTAGCACTGTGGGAAACGCTTCATTTACCGTTAGGGGAATTGGGAGAAACAGTACTAAAACGTCCTACTAGCCTATTAAGAAATGTGAGTAAGTGTATTGGTCATATACGATTTGGCGCAGGCAATACCACCGACAGAATGACAAGTGTTACTACGTTAATTGACTATCAAACGACACCACATCAACCTGAAGTTATTGATTTTGAATCCATTGCCAATGCCGCTGCAACTATTTATAAAATGAGTGGCGACTTCACTATGCTCCACAGTGTGACAGCATGTTATTCGTTTAATCAATTAACGAAGTATATTGAGGATGAATCATTAGGACTGCGTTATTTATGGCAGGCAATTGTTGTTGCGTATTTGAGTGCTGGCAGCCCGGCAATGACGAACGTGGAAAAGCCGGAACTTTTACCATGGCCAGAAATTGTTGAGTTTTGTTGTGGCACCCACAATGAGCATTTAATTGAGCTGTGTTATGCATGTCGGCACTTGCATGAATTATCAGGTAAAGAGGTATTTCATCAAGTGGCCGCACATTACGTAACGTTATATAGTGAGCCAGCTTAGCCTTGCTGTTCGAGTCGTTGCTTAGCGAGTTTTTTACGTTCGACTAGGCGACGAATGACCGGCGTTAAAATCAACTCCATTGCAAGTTTCATTTTGCCACCTGGCACGACCAATGTGTTGATTCGCGACATAAAAGACCCTTCAATCATCTGTAGATAATAAGGAAAATCTGTTGACTCAACACCACGGAAACGAATAACAACAAAACTCTCATCCAAACTTGGAATGTCTTTAGCACTAAAAGGGTTTGACGTATCTACCGTTGGGACCCGCTGAAAGTTGATGTGTGTGCGAGAGAATTGTGGCGTGATGTGATTAATGTAATCGTCCATGCTACGGACAATAGAATCCATCACTTTTTCTCGGCTATGTCCGCGATCATGAGTATCGCGAATGATTTTTTGAATCCACTCTAAATTGACAATTGGCACCATGCCGATAAGTAAATCAACGTGCTTGGCGACATCGTGCTCATCGGTTACTGCGCCGCCATGAAGACCTTCATAGAACAAAACATCACTATCATCAGCCAATGCCTGAAATGGCGTAAATGTCCCTGGCATTTGATTGTAAGGAACGGCTTCGTCAAAGGTATGTAAATAACGACGGATTTCACCCTGGCCGGTTTCACCGTAGGTTTCGAAAAAAGATTCCAGTAGTGCAAAGTCATTAGCTTCAGGGCCAAAGTAAGACAGGCTTTTATTTTCTTCTTTGCACTTTCTAATTGCTAAGTCCATTTCAGGACGCGTATAACGGTGGAAGCTATCGCCTTCCGTATAGGCAACATTAACATCAAGCTTTCTAAAAATGTGCTTAAACGCTGTGGTAGACGTAGACGTACCCGCACCAGATGAGCCGGTAATGGCGATGATCGGATGAAGTTCAGACATGGTTGTTACCTAAATGTTAAAGTCGGTCGCACAGTTAACCAATAAAAAAGAGCAAGGTCAATCGCTGACGTTACTTTTGAGCATCAAACTGTGCTTTTGGTAAAAAGTTAACCGATTCGTGAATTTCTGAATAGACTAATACGATTTCTTGACGAATAAGCTGTTGTTTTAGTTGCTGCATTTGCGTTTCAAGTGGCACTTCATGTTCACCATAGTCAGTGCCTTCACGTAACACATGCTCTTTGATAATGTTGTCTAGCGTTTCTGGTGGTATTGAATCAACAGGAATTATCATGCTTTATATATCTTCTTAAAAAATTCGGCAATGCGGCTTTCTACATAAAAGTGTGGACGCCACGGAAACTTTCCACCGATGAAACCAACATGACCACCTTTATTGGTCAGTTCGTATTCAATTTGAGTTGATAACTGGTGTGGCTCAGGGATCACTGCGTGAGTCATAAAAGGATCGTCTTTAGCATGCAATATTAGGCTTGGCACAGTGATGTTGTTAAGAAACTGCATCGCACTACATTTTTTATAGTAATCGTCAGCATTTTTAAAACCGTGAAGAGGCGCTGTGACTTGTTCATCAAAGGTTTTAAACGTCGAAATACCGTCAACACCATCTGCCATTTTAAGCTTTGAGATAAGTTCAGGCATCATGTCGACTTTCTTGCGTAAATTACGCTTCATACGTGACAAGAGATGATGTTGATAAACACGAGAGAATCCTGTTTTTAATCGCACTTCACACGCTGATAAATCAAGAGGTGGAGAGATAGCCGCTGCACCACATAATAGAGAATTCTCTTTATATTTACCGAGGTATTTCAGAAGCATATTTCCACCAAGACTGTAGCCGGCCGCAAATAATTTTGCATTTGGAAATCGCTGCGTTAAGTATTCAATAAAATATCTAGGATCGTCTGTTTCACCCGAGTGGTACGCGCGGTGAAGGCGATTAGGTTCGCCAGAGCAGCCACGAAAGTGCATCATCACACCGGGCCAGTTATGATCTTTTAACGACTTTAATAAGCGATACGCATAATGGGATTTTATAGAGCCTTCAAGACCATGAAAAAGGACAAGTAACGGACCGGTATATTGCTGTTCGAGTTTTTGAGTCCATACCAGATCAACAAAATCTCCGTCATCTAATTCTAAACGTTCAGGGGTGCCAACAGGTTTTTTTCGGCTAGTAAGAAGATCGGCAAAAATGGTTTGCACATGCGGATTTCTAGCCCACCACGCGGGTTTAAATTGACTGGGTTTATACATGAATATCTATAGCTATAAAGACTCTCTTTAACATGGTGTAAATATAGCAAATAAATAGCGATTCGAATACCACACAATTGATGCTAACCACGTAGCTGATAAAATGCGGCTTCTTGTGTTGGCAAGTTATTTAATTGATTGGCAACCCATTGTTTGTCCGCGGCATAGGTTAATCCAAACCATTGTGAATTACTGCGATAAACGGCAATTTTCTGCTGTGACAGTGCTTGTTCAATCACATCGGGAAGTTGGCATTCGTCGTTAACTGTTGCCGTCTCAATAAATTGCGTAATGAATTGCGTTAACGCATCAAAAACGGTTGGCGTTAAGCACCAAAAATTCATCGAAACTAATTGTGACGATTCTAAGGTTATATTGTTGCCATCGATTTCACCTTGAATGACTTTCGATTGCTGCGCAATGCTGTAACACTCTGTAATTGACGCGAGCGAATTCTCGTTAGTCAACTGGCATAAACCGCGATTGACACCGCCAAAATTTGATAATGTGTTACCGACATTATAGGCAACGATAGCCCATTGTTTTACTGATTGCGCAAAGTGTCGTTTAGCGGCAATAAACGCATTGGCTCCGTAATAATCATCACCATTGGTCACCACAAAGCCATTTTTAATTAAATGGCGGCAGCTCCACAGCGCATGAGCAGTTCCTAGCGGTTTTTTACGCCCTGTCAGCGCTTGATTATTGGGTAAATCATCAGCGCGTTGTTCTGCATATTCAATGGTTAAATCGCTGGGTAATTTATTGGCAAAGTGCTGGTCAAAGATGGATTGTGCACCGGGTGCAATGATGAGGACTGCATGTCGGCAACCCGCTTGATAGGCATTGAAAATATTAAGTTCTAACAAGGTGATATTGTGCTCGCCAAATCCTGCAAGGGGCTTGTTGCCACCAAATCGCGATCCAAGGCCAGCAGCTAGAATTACTAATGAAAATGTAGAATCGTCAGTCATATTAATGCTCAACTCGTTGGCCTATAGAATACAGGCTAGCTAAATCGTCTTGGGAAAGTAACTCAAGCGGCACTCCTGAAACAATTAAGCAGCTTAGGATATTCGCTTGTGCTTCTACATTGTGTGGTGGGAGTTCTGGTAAGCACTGAGTAAGTCGCCATTGTTCTTCGCGTTCTAATGCCAGTTCAACCGTTAACATTGCTTGATATTGCTGTGATGTGATGGTGTCTTTAAGCTCACGGCGCAATTCGCGATAAGGTTGTGTGATGGCGGTTTGCCATTGTTTGGTTTGTGTCACGAGGCTTTGCATATCCAATTCATCGATGGCGCAGCCTAACGTTTGCGCATAACCTGATAGTAATAATAAATTGACGTTTAAACCGTAATCATCTTGCAGTTTTAGTACAAGATCTTTTACTTGATCGTAAGCGCCAAGGCTATATTGCCATAACGCTTCACTGTCTAATTTAATCTTATCTGAAGTTTCGATATTGATATCCATGCGTTAAGTGTCCAAACTCTTATCAAAAGCGGTTTGTTTTTCTTCAAGTTGCTCTTGAAGCTCAAACCATTCCATTTCGATATCTTCTAATGACGAACGAAGCTCGCCTTGATGTTGGAGCAGTGGTGCTAGCTTTGATTTGTTTTCCGCAAGATATAAATCAGTATCACTAAGCTGTGTTTCTATGTCACTTAATTCTTGTTGGCTTTTTTCCATCTGTTTTTCGACTTTATCGAATTGCTTTTTGATGGGGGCAAGTGTTGCTCTAAATTGTGCCTGTAAGCGTTTTAACTCTTTTTTATCAACTTTAGGAGCTGCTTTTTCACTGGTTGATTTTTGCGATGATATTGCTAATTTATCAGCGGCTTTCTGTTCTTTTTGTTGCTCGCTCAGCCATGCGTGATAGTCTTCCAAATCACCATCAAACGGCTGTACCTGTTGATTATCTACTAAATAAAAATCATCGGTGGTAGCGCGCAATAAATGACGATCATGAGAAACGATAACCATGGCACCAGTGAAGTTTTGCAATGACAGTGTCAACGCTAAACGCATTTCTAAGTCAAGATGATTGGTTGGCTCATCTAGTAGTAATAGATTAGGGCGTTGCCATGTTAAAATCGCCAAGGCTAAACGCGCTTTTTCACCACCAGAAAACGGTGCAATTGGCGTAATCGCCATATCGCCAATGAAGCCAAAACTACCGAGGTAGTTACGAAGTTCTTGCTCTGACTTATCGGGTGCTAAACGCACCATGTGTTCAAGGGCTGTGTCTTGTTTGCGCAACGAATCTAATTGATGCTGAGCAAAGTAACCAATCTTTAAATCACCTGCTTGAACGATCTTTCCTGACTGCTGCTCAATCTCTCCGGCAAGCAGCTTAATAAGCGTTGATTTACCGGCGCCATTACGGCCCAGTAAGCCAATGCGGGAGCCGGGTACAAGATTGAGTTTGATTGATTTTAAAATTTGTACATCGCCATAACCAGCTGATAATTTTTCCATTTGGATAAGCGGTGATGGCAATTGGTCTGGCTTAAAAAACTTAAAACTAAATTGACTATCGACGTGAGCAGGACCAATTTCTTCTAACTTCTCTAAGGCTTTTAAGCGACTTTGCGCTTGTTTCGCTTTACTTGCTTTGTATCGGAAGCGATCAACAAACGCCTGCATGTGGACTTTTTCTTTCACTTGCTTTTCATGCATGCTTTGTTGTAGTGCTAATTTCTCACTACGCAAACGCTCGAAAGCGCTGTAGTTGCCGCTGTAACTAAAGGTGGTTTGTTGCTCAACGTGAACAATTTGATTAACGACGTTATCAAGAAAATCACGGTCATGAGATATCAGTACAAGTGTGCCTTGATAGTTTTGCAACCATTTCTCAAGCCATAACACTGTGTCTAAATCGAGGTGGTTGGTTGGCTCATCAAGTAACAATAGATCTGAGCGACACAATAGTGCTTGGGCTAGGTTTAAACGCATGCGCCAACCACCAGAAAAGCTTGAAACCGGCAGTGATAATTGGTTGTCGCTAAAACCTAAACCATGTAGTAACTCGCCAGCGCGAGCAGCAATGCTATAGCCGTTAATATTGTCGATAGCGGCGTGCATTTCAGCGATTTCTTGCCCGTTGTCACTTTCTTCTGCCGCCGTTAGGCGTGTCTCGAATTCACGGTATTGCACATCGCCGTCAATACAGTAGTCTAAAGCACTGCTCTCCATTGATGGTGTCTCTTGCTTTACCCATGCCATTTGCCATTGGCTTGGAAATGAGAAATCACCTTGATCTTGATGAATAACACCACGCATTAAGGCAAATAAACTCGACTTACCACAGCCGTTTGCACCGACTAAACCAACTTTGGCACCAGGGTAGATAGTGGCGTTAGCGCTTTTTAATAGCTCTTTTCCACCACGAAGCAATTGCAAATCTTTAATGACAATCATGACACAACATCTAAAAAATAAATTACGCGGATGATAGCGCAATCGCGTCCTAATCGATAGCATGTTGTGCTAAAGTAGCCGCCATTGTAAGAATGAGAATTTTATTATGTCGATACAACGTAAAAAACGCTTTATTGCTGGTGCGAAATGTCCTAAGTGTGGCGAACAAGATACTTTAAAATTGTATAAAGAAAATGATGTTGAAAAGATTGAATGTGTTGACTGTGGGCATAAACAATCTCAGGTTGACGACAAAGTTGCCAAAGCAGCTGTGCAGCCAACCGAAGTGATTGGTGTGTTTAAACCTTAAAGTAGTCGATATCTTGCTTGAGTTTGCCTGACAATGTTTCAAGCAACTCAGCTTGATTAGCATTATTTTTAAGAGTTTCACTCGTTTCCTGCGACATCACTGTAATATCTTCCATACCTCGTGACACGTCTGAGATGGTAGCAACCTGTTCATTGGTTGCGCTAACAACTTCTAATACTTTTTCAAGTGAGTCATCTGCTTGGCGCTGAATGTCATTAAGTAATTCGTTGGCCTGATGAGTTAATGTTAATCCATTTTCAACCTGTGGAACCGTTGTTTCCATTGCCGTAACCGATGCCTGAGTATTCTCTTGAACCTGATTAATCATTGATTCAATTTCACCAGTGGCATCGCCAGTACGTTGTGCTAATTGACGCACTTCATCGGCAACTACAGCAAACCCTCGGCCTGATTCCCCTGCACGTGCCGCTTCGATCGCAGCGTTTAACGCAAGTAAATTTGTTTGTTCTGAAATGCCGCGGATTACATTGATGATGTCACCAATTTCACGTGCTCGCTCTTGTAATACATTAACTTGGGAAACCGTCGCTTTAACTGTGGTCGAAATTTTCTCAATTTCTGTTGCAACGTTTTGTACTGCTTGGCGACCACGTTCCGATAACTCAACCGTTGCTTTTGAATTGTCTTCTGTTTGGCGGACTGTCTCTACGACGTTGTGAATGCTATTGCTCATTGAGTCGAGGTTATCTTTTGCATGATTAGTTTGCGCCACTTGCTTGTCAGCGGCTTCAAGCGCGTGCATTGACCCTGCTGTTACTGTGATTGCGCGATCAGACAGCTCATCAGATGAAGCAATAATACTATTAACGGTCGTTTTAAGTTGTTGCTGCATCACTTCAACTGAGGCCATCATGCTATTTGGGCAACATGACACTATTTCACCAGTTAAATCACCGCCTGAAATATTAGCAACCACTTTGGCAGCTTCTTTAGGTTCACCACCAACAGCTTGACGAACTTGATAACTGATACGGTAGGCAACTGCTGATCCGATAGCAATGGCGATAGTGGTAAGTACAATCATCCAATATTGGAACGAGCTAGCGACTGCACGAGTCTCCTGTGTGGCTTGTTGGTTAATTGCTTCTTCGTAATCGATGAACTCGTTAATGATGGCTAACCATTGCACAAATGCTGGACGGGCTTGATCTAATAAAATACTTTTGGCATTTGCAGAGTCTCCGTTGCGTTTTGCTGCGATAACTTGTTCTATTAGCGGTAGCGTTTTGCGTTCAATGTCATTGATTGCCGCGTAAATACGTCGTTCCTCATTGGTAACTGTCATATTTGAGTTCATGATTTTACGCATGGCGTCAGCAGATTTTTGATAAAAACTATCTAAACGTTGAATGTCTTCAATGTCTTTATTAAGTTCACTCGCGTTGCGTGAAAATACGACATCTCTTACTGCAATAGCGCGATCGTGCACACTGCCTCTAAAGTTAATAGCGTAGCGCTGCTTTACTGAATTGACGTCAGTAATTTGAGTAATTTGATCGTCAATGAAATTGACTCGTGAAATACCAACAATTGTTAGTACTACCATCATGAGAAGGACGACACTAAAGCCGATAATTAAACGTAGATTTATAGTCATAATATGTATCCAAAGAGAAAGGAATATTTTTACTCAGCTAACAGACCAGACTAACGGTTAATTTCTTACAAGGCGATACGTTTTTTGATTTAGATCAAAAAAGTAGCTTTGTGTAGGTGTGTTTTCCATAAAAATACTGATTAATGAAAGATTATGGCGCTATTTCTGTGATTGCGTTAAGGTGCTCTTCTATCTGGTATGACAACATAACGTAATGAGGTATTCGTGAAAGATTCTTATCTTAATTTCTCCCATAGTCAATTGGGGAAGTCATTGTTTTCAGTACTTGGTTTGACGATCCCTCCAAAGCTGGCCCGCTATAAACTAGGTGATGCGTTAGTTAAATTATCTATCCTAATAAGTCACGAGAAACATTTAGATAAAATAAAAGCCTGTTTTGTGGAAAGTGAAGTATCTGTTGCAAGTCAATCATCGACTAATACACACCACAAAGCACAAGCATTGATTTTTGATGCAACGGATATTTCATCGCCAGAACAATTATTACAGTGTCATGAATTCTTCCATCAACAGTTAGGTAATTTGGCCAGCAATGGACGTATTATCGTTCTAGGTCGTGTTATTAATTCTGATATGGGGATTGAAGAGGCTGCTGCACAGCGTGCTTTAGTGGGAATTGTAAAATCCATTGCCAAGGAAGTTGGGCGCAGAGGCTGCACTGCAAATCTTGTTTATACTAATGAGGTTTGCGAAAAAATTATTGCGTCACCACTGCGATTCTTTATTTCTGACAAAAGTACTTTTGTTAGCGGCCAAATAGTGACGGCAGATTGGGTTGCTAATGAACATTCTTTGCAAGAGTGGCAGCAGCCGCTCAAAGGTAAAACCGCTTTAGTTACTGGTGCTAACAGAGGTATAGGGGCTGCTATTGCACAAATATTGGCAGCGAATGGCGCTACGGTTATAGGTTTAGATGTTCCTCAGGCAAAAGATGCCTTAACTAATCAAATGACAGCTATCAATGGTCAATCAATTTTACTTGATGTCACCGCCAATGACGCCGCTTCACAAATCAAGCAGCAGTTGACTCAGCCGCTCGATATTGTTGTTCACAACGCCGGAATAACCCGTGACAAAACATTAAAGCGAATGTCTGAGCAACAATGGCAATCAGTTATCGATATTAATCTGTCATCAGTCGCTAATATAAATAATTTTTTCTTGAGCAACGATTGTTTATCGCCACAAGCCAAAATCATTTGTGTTGCCTCAATTAGCGGGATCGCTGGCAATGTTGGGCAAGTGAATTATGCCGCCTCTAAGTCGGGCATTATTGGGTTAGTTGAATCAACAGCACAAAAACTAAAACAACAAGATGCACAAATAACCATCAACGCTGTTGCACCGGGCTTTATTGAAACTGAGATGACCGCTAAAATCCCCTTAATGACACGACATTTCGGTCGCCGTTTGTGTTCTCTTTCACAAGGCGGGTTACCAAGTGATGTAGCACATACCATTGCCTTTTTAGCATCACCCAATGCTCAAAGCATTAATGGCAATACTATTCGTGTTTGTGGACAAAATATAATGGGCGCATAGCCTTTAGGAACTTTATGAAATCAATCATTAAATCACTTGCTATTTCCTTAGCATTTCTTGCTCCGTTATCAGCGTTTGCATCAAGCTCTGCCCTTCAAAGCAGTATTCATACGTTAAAGGCATCTCAATTAAAAGATAATTCAGGATTGGTATATATCGGGTATGACGTTGATAAAAAGCTAATTGCGCCATACTTAGCGCAGCTAAAAGCACATTTAGGAGACGAAAAATTTAATAATTTTCGAGCAGGGCAGGCTAAGCGAGACCATCATCGTTTTCATATAACACTCATTAATCCCTTTGAACACTCGAACGTAAAGAATATCGATGTCAGTAAGCTGCCTGAAATTACCTTTAAATTTGAAGGCTTAGGTACAGCGAGTAAAGACGCTGACCGCACTTTTTTTGTAGTGACTTCATCTGAAAAAGCGCAGCAAGTGCGTAAGCAACATGGCCTAAAACATAAAGATTTCCACGTGACTGTCGGTTTTGATGCGAAAGATGTCTTTGGTGTAAGTAAGGGGATGGATAGCTTAATGGAGCAACTAAAATAATGACACTTGTCCCTGCGCAATTAACTCATGTTTAAGCCATTGTTCCTATTATGGAAGAGTATAGGAAATTTTGTGGTTTTGATTATCAAGAAAGAGAAACACAAGCGTTTCTTACCGATCTTATCAAAGATAATAAATCTGTGATGTTGTTGACGATAAAAGAGTCATTCAAAGAGATTATAGGCTAGAAAGTAAATTTATGTGACGGTAGGGTTTAATAGTACAAATCTTTTACGTGAATTAAGGTGAGCGAAGCATTGTATGTCTTTGAACTATCGGTTATTTGTCATCTCTTAATAGAGTAAATTGAATTTGGTGACCATCTATTGACATTCTCAGCTTCTCGTGATTATATCTTTAGCGAATCGCAGTAAGGAAGTCGTGATTCGTTTAAAATTATTTATATTATGGATAATAAACCTTTGAAAAAATATTTACTTTTAGGTGCTTTTATCGTGAGTGCCTCCTTTGCGTTCAACGCTTCTGCTTTACCAAATATCAAATGCACATATAAACTTGTTGGTGATGAAGTCAAACTAGTTAAATGCTGTGATGGTAGTCAATGTCACTTTTATTAATTAATAATATTTGATTTGAAGCCCTATCTATTTAGGGCTTATTTAAGGATTAGTATGAAATTAGCATTATTGGTATTAATTTTTTGTATCCATTCTAGCGTTTTCGCTGCACAAGTTGTAAATCTGAAAAAAGAAGAGTTTAAATTAATTTATTATTCTATGATGGTCGATACTTATGCGAAGGAAGAACAGTCGCAATTGGCAGGCATGGGGGGGATTCCAGTTCCATATTTATTAATTTATTCTGTGAAAGAGGAAAAGTTTGTAAATAACATGGAAAAATTTACATTATTGGAATTAAGTAAATTAAATGGAGGAAAATTAGAAAAGACTCCGTTAATTCTCGAAAATCGACCAGAAGGTCATCACTTCTTTGAGCGTCTTTCATTTCAAAATTTGCAGAAATTCATTCCTAAAGCCAGTAAAAATAATGAATATATTGTTATATATTCTGGCGAAACACTGCAATCAGCTGTGGTTACTGAAGATCTATTTATGGGTGCAAGAAATGGAATAAAACCGAAGCATCATGTTGAAATACCAGCATTACTAGCCCACATAAATACTATTTTGAGTGAAAAGAAATGGCAAACGTTCAAACATATAAACAATTAAAAAAAATGTAGCGGCATACTTTTTGTTATCACCGCAATTTGCATATCAGGTTGGTTTGGTGGTGGTTTTTTATCTGGAAAATTTTCCGAAAATGAAGATGTTTTATATGGTGATTTCACGAGATACATAGCCGATAAACCAGTACTTTATGTTGCAAAAAGTTGTCCAGCATGTAATTTAGCAAAATCCTTTATTAAAAGTAATAATATAGATGTAGAAATTAGAGTTATAAATACAAACCCACATTGGGTTAACGAATTGCAAACGTTAGGATTGTCATCAGTGCCGATACTTATGGAAAAAAATAAAGTAACAGTTGGGTTTTCTGAATCAGATTATTTGTCGTTAAAATAACAGTATTAATATAAGGATGTATTAAATGCGAATCCCCAAAGATAATCCAACAAATTATTGGAAGTTATCGTTAGCTTGTTTCATTATTTTTATAGTATTAATAGCACTGTATTTTCTTAATCAGAAGGCTGATGCTAAAGCGAACTTTTTTGCTTCAACTCCTGAATTAGGGAGAATAACCACTTCAATAAATGCTTATGGTAGCTTACAGCCTAAATCTCGTTATAGCATCTTGGGATTTGTTGGCGGAAATATTCAAAGCATATCGTTACGTCCCGGTGATAAGGTGTTGAAAAATGATCCTATTATCACTTTAATGAATCCAAAGCTAATACGAGAAGCAGAACAAGCTCAATTGTCATTGTTGGGAGAGCATGCTGTTTTGGAGAAATTGAGAGCCATGCAAAAAATGGATCTTTCACGTCAAAAAGCGCAGCTGCAACTCACAGAATATGATTTAACGATTGCGCTTAGCCGTATGTTGGCGAAAAGAAAACTCGCTCAACAAAATATAATTTCAGTGATTGACTTACAAGAGATTGAGTTGCAATACGATAAAGCAAATTTACTAGTGAAGTTAGAAAAAGAAGCGATAACAACATTGGTAGCCACTCAAGCAGCTGAGTTAAAGTCTCAACAATTTCATTTACAACGTGCAGAAAAGCAATTGGAATTATTGCAAAAAGATATTGAAAATTTGGTTATTCGAGCTGGTATAAATGGCGTGATTGTAAAGCTTGATAGTGAACTTGAAGAAGGGTTGACTATTGATGAAGGAAAATCCATTGGGCAAATTGCAGATCCGCAAAGCCTTTATGCACTATTACGAGTTCAAGCATCACAGGCGTCATTATTAGCATTGCAACAATCTGTTGATATCTCATTAAAAGGAAAACTCATCAAAGGCGCAATCGAGCGGATATCGCCTAATGTCGAAAATTCGACTGTGGAGATTGAAGTGAGACTTAATGAAACTCTTCCTGACAATGCCATGACAAACATGGCTATAACAGCAAGCATTCATATTGAATCTGCGCAAGAAAGTATGTTGCTTGCTAAGTTACCGCATATTAATTATTCAGGTGCCAATAGCGTGGTTGTTAAGAGTGGTCAACAGTATGTTACAAGAAAGATAATTGTTGGTTGGGTAGGTGAAGATCAGATAGAAATTATTGATGGCTTATCAATGAATGAGAAGGTACTGAGTGTGAGTCCTGATAAATGGGAGGAATCAGCGAGTGAATGAAAACTTAATCTGTTTATCAAACCTCTCTAAGAGCTTTGTAAGTCGTGCTGGAACCGTTGAAGTACTCAGAGGCGTTGATTTGAGTATCGCCCGAGGGGAGTGCGTTGCATTAGTAGGCCAATCTGGTAGTGGTAAATCAACATTATTGTCAATAATAGGTCTATTAGACAGCGCAACGAGTGGCACATATACGTTATGTGGTAGTGCTGTTTCAAGCTTATCTCATTATCAATTAAGTATCTTGCGTAACAAAAACATTGGCTGGATATTTCAAAACTTCAATCTAATATCAGAGCTTAGTGTGTTAAAAAACATTGAACTGCCGATGCGTTACAATTCAGAAATTAATAAAGCTGACTACGAAACTATTGCGATGAAGCAATTATCTTCGGTAGGCTTACAAGATAAAGCGCACAGCTATCCTGACCAGTTGTCTGGTGGTCAACAGCAGCGTGTTGCTATTGCACGAGCCTTGGTTGGTGATCCTGATATGTTGTTGTGTGATGAGCCAACGGGTAACCTCGATTCTAAAAATTCTAAACAGATTACCGATTTATTACTTGAGCTCAATAAACGTGGCACAACAGTACTGATTGTTACTCATGACAATGAATTCGCAAGCAAGTGTCAGCGTATTGTTCAAATAAGCGATGGCGAGATTAATTAATAATGTGGGATGATCTTAGTTTTGGCTGGCGTTGCTGGCAACACCAGCGCGTTCGCTGGACATTTTTAGTTTTCGCTTGGGGTATATTCAGCGCATTAGCAGTTATTGTTACTCAATTAACGATTAACTTGAGTACTGATAGGCCTGATTGGTCCAACTCTACTGATTCAATATACACCATTTCTTATGGAATACAGGGAATGTCTGTGACGAGTAAAGGAGTCGATCTAGATTATGCACAAACAGCTTCTGGAGTCACTTCGTATTCAAAATATGTCATCAAAAGAGAAATTTTAAAACTTAATGGCAAGCGGAAAAAAGTGAGTGTACTTTTTTATGAGCCTAACTTTTTTGAGTTGCTCGATGTCAACGATAAGTATGATTTCGTTAAAGAGGGGGGTGTTTTTTCGACAGTAGCCTTGACGGAAAATATAGCTAATACAAAACTTGTTGTAACTCTCGGAGAAAGTGATGCCCCTGTATTGCAGGAATTGCCTAATGCATTTGATAAGTTTGCTGGTAAGTCTGTGGACTTGTATATTCCAATGATGCATTTTACAAATTTTGTACCATTTAAGGGAGCCAATGCAACTGAAACTCAGGCAATAATTAATTCAATTCCTTATTATTATGGATTGATAAGTGTTGATGATAACTTTTCTGTTACTACAGCAACTCAATATATTCAAGAACAAATATTGCAATCCGGAGAGTCTGTTGTATCAACTAATTTAGAAGCAAACATTCAATTAGTGAGCGGTGTTGAATTACTTCCTCAGCAGAGAAAAGAGCTGTTAAGGCAGCTTATTATTCTTGCAATTTTACTATTTTCATTTGGTTTTGTACTGATTAGTAATTACTTTTCAGTTGTAACAGCAATCGCTATTGAGCGCAGCAAAGAGTTATCATTAAAATATGCATTAGGAGCGCCTAATTCTGCACAGTTAGTCAGTTTGTTGCGTGAAAATATTCCAATGTTGTTAGCTGTTGTTATTGTTGCATTAGTTAGTGCACTGGCCATACAAGTACAGTTATACAATAGTGATATTTACAATAAATACTTTGGGAGTACATTTGAATTCTCTTGGCTTCAATGGGCCGCTGTACTTAGTATATGTTTATTAATTATGGTGTGTATTAGTGTATTACCGATGTTTAATTTATTGCGGAATTCCCATTTTAATCGTGGAAAAGGTGGCCTTAATAAAACGCAACGCCGCCTCAATGATTTCCAGTTTTTGTTTCAAATCTTACTGACATTGTGCGCTCTTAATGTCTCGTTATCTAGCGGTTATCAAGAATGGCAAAAACAGCGGACAGAAAGTTTAGATATGAAAATAGTAGGAGCGGAAGTTGCCCGCATAGATGGTAAACCGTTTTCCCTACCAACTAAGTGGTTATTAGGGCAAGACAAAAATGTAGGGCTAAGTAGTAAAGCATTAATTGAATCTCGTGCGCCACTTGTTAAGTTGCGGCCCTTAGGTGATTCGAATATTGGTGAACAATTTGCTGACAAGATTAGTATAACTAGTAATTTGTTAGCTATCATCGGTGTTAAGTGGAACGTATTTGGTCAATTGGAACAGGGCACTGTGATTGTAAATATGGCTTTGGCGAAAAAGCTAGCAGGCGGCAGTAACATGCGTGATCTCATTGGTTCCCAAATTGTAATAGATGATGCACCACAAAAGCCATTAGTTATTGCTGGTATTGTTCATAATGTAGATCATGCAGGTGTGAATTTATCTGATATACCAATGCTTTATACATTGATTACGAATGAAAAAAAGGTTTATTCCCCACTTTATATATATTCAAATCAGTCAATTTTAAGTGACCAAGTATTCGCTAGTCTTGATTTATCTCCAAAATTTGGGCGTATAAAATTGTTGGGAGATATAAAACAACAGCTAACTGAACTGAATAAGAATCGACGTGGTTTGTTATTTATTACTTTACAAATTTCACTATTTATTTTTGTTATGTTAACAGTTGGGCTGCTTTATCAACTTAAAACTATGTTGTTAAGTCAGCAACGTATATTTGGGCTATCACTAGCTATGGGGCAACAACGAAAAAGTCTATATGCTGAAAAGCTTTTTAAGCTGCTAACATCATGTTTGCTAGCTAGTATTGCATTTATTGTCATTATGCTGTTTTTAAATGACTACTTTGCTCAAACGGTTAGTTTGGATGTTTTTTCAATAGTACCTGTTAGCTTGAGTACTTTTTTAGTAGTAATAAGTGTTTTTTCTACAACGTTATTTATGTTAAATAAACTAACGAATACAACAATTCAGCGGTTATTGACGGCACAAGTATAGAATCATATAGACCATATAAGGATGAGCTATTTAGTAAAATATATATTCGCTTTTTACAAATTAAAGCTAAATTCTTACGAAGAAATACTCTGTTTAATTTAAAGGAAACCAATTAAAGTATCATATCGACTAACTTCACACTTTCCTGCTACTACTGGCTCTCTATAAGGTTTATCGTAGGCTCGCATCAATAATTCCCCTATCAAGTAAATTACTTGATACTTATGTCAGATTTATAAAATTATAATGTCACCAGACTAACTCACTAAAAAGTTAGCATTGTGAGTGGTAATAAGAGCGATATAGCAATGGCAATCAGTTATCGATATTAATCTGTCATCGGTCGCCAATATGAACAAATTTTTCTTGAGCAACGATTGTTTATCGCCACAAGCCAAAATCATTTGTGTTGCCT
>CAJXRU010000046.1 GCA_913060565.1 uncultured Gammaproteobacteria bacterium
GCCTAGTCTCGTGGGCTCGGAGATGTGTATAAGAGACAGCTTTTTATATCGATCATCATACTTTTCAGGTGGTGCCTGTTCGAGTAAATGACCAATGCACCAAGAAACAACATCACCGCTTGGCAATGAAATAAAGCCATCACCTTTAGTCTGATTTGGGGATAACGCATTGGCAATGGCGCGTGCAAGACTCGGTTTTTCAGCGATATAAAGATTCATTTAAGTATTAAAAAACAAGTAAATTTGATGTTGGAAATCATACACTGGATATAACATCAGTACAATTAACAGTTAATTGACAATTGTGCCAAGTTTTAATGTTGCATTTTTGTTTAATTTTGATGAAATGTTAATCTGAAATGGTGATTTAATGAGATATCAATTACATTAAACCGCATCGCAATGTGATGAAATTCACATAAATAAACTAAGTAATTTGTAACAACTGTTTAAAAAGAAGCATATTTTAGGGGCCTATTGTGCATAACAAAAATACAACAATTAACAATAAAACGTTGTTATTACTCACATTGGGCAATATCACCTAGAGGAATAGATAGTATATTTAGCGTATAAAACTGATTAAATAATCATTTTTTCGATGACATTAAAGTGTCATAAAAGTTCGATATTTTGTACGAAATATTTATAATTCACCCTAGAAAAACAAACTCGTTATTAAATTTAACGTCAAGGAACTATTCTATAATGAATAACTTACTAAGAAAAACCGCCGCAGCAAGTGCTGTAGCAATTGCTTTAGGCATGACAGCTCCATCTTTTGCTGCAGATACTTCATCTTCAGTTCGCGGTAAAGTCGTTACTGTTTCAGGCCAACCTGCTGCAAACACTAAAATCACCATTACTCACGTTCCTACTGGCACTAAGCGTGTTATAGAAACAAATGCAGAAGGTACTTACTCTGCAAATGGTTTAAAAGTTGGCGGTCCATACACGATCGAAATCGATTCACCTACACTACAAGATCGTACAATTAACGATTTATTCCTACAGTTAGGTGAAGTAAGACGTTTAACAACTGAATTATCTTCAGAAAACGTTGAGCGCATTGCAATTACTGGTTCAGTAATCGCTGAAACTGCACCTGGTAGCTCAAGCTACTTCGGTCAAGATGCAATTGCTGGCGCATCAAGCCTTACTCGTGATATCAAAGACGTTATTCGTGCTAACCCATTAGTAACTATCCTACCTGGTTCAGATCGTCAAATGACGGTTGCTGGTATGAACCCTAAATTTAACTCAATCACTGTTGACGGCATTAGCCAAAACGATGATTTTGGTCTAAACGGTGGTGGTTACCCAACACAGCGTTCTCCAATCCCTTTTGATGCACTTGATCAAGTAACTGTTGATGTTGCACCATTTGATGCAAGTAAGTCAGGTTTCAGTGGCGCGCTAATCAACTCAGTATTCAAATCAGGTACTAACGAGTTCAAAGGCGGTTTCTTCTACGAAACACTTAATGATAGTATGGCTGGTAAATGGAAACGTGAAAACAGAGATGGTTCTGTCGACAAAGTACCACTTGATTATGATGAGACATCTTGGGGTGCAAGCCTTGGCGGGCCACTAATCGAAGACAAGTTATTCTTTTTTGCTTCATATGAAAAATTTGACGCTCCCCAAGGCGTTGAATGGGGTCCAGCAGGCTCTGGCGCAGCAAATGAAACTGATGCATCACTTGCAGATGTTGCGGAAGTAAAGCGTATTGCTTCTGAGGTTTACGGTATAAACGACTTAGGTGAATGGAATCAAACTCCAATCGAGGAAGATGAAAAGTTAGTTGCTAAAATTGATTGGAACATTAATGACGAGCATCGTTCATCATTAACTTACCAGTACAATAAAGGTAACCGTACTCGTAACACGTCGACTAGCCCAAGTGAAATCCGTTTATCTTCTCATTGGTATAACAAAACTGAAGAATTAAACAATATTGCTGCCAAGTTATACTCAGATTGGTCAGATGATTTTTCGTCAGAAATTAGCCTTACACACAAAAAAGTTGTTACTGGACAGGATTCATTTAATAACCAGATTGGTGATGTCACTGTACGCGGTTTGACTGACGGTGGTCGTGTTGCTTTTGGTTCAGATCAATATCGCCACGCAAACTCGCTGGAAAATGAGACCTTAACATTCAAGTTCGATGGTACTTATCTGTATGAAGATCATAGTATTAAATTTGGTCTAGATTATACTAACATAGATATTTTGAACCTATTTGTTCACTCATCTAAAGGTGTAACTGAATTTAATAATCTTGCCGATTTTGAAGCAGGGAAAGTCTCTAAATACACTTATCAAAACGGTGTTGGTAACGATGCAAACATTGCATCTGCAGATTTCAACCGTGAAACAACAGCATTTTATGTTCATGATACTTGGGAATTCAATGATGAACTTACACTTGATTTCGGTGTACGTTATGAAGTATTAGGTTCGGACGACAAGCCACTTTACAACAAAAACTCAATGGACCGTACTGGTTACGACAACACTGAGAACCTTGATGGTATCAGCATTGTATTACCACGCTTTGGCTTCAACTACTCAGTAAGTGATGATCTAACTATTCGTGGTGGCATTGGTCGTTTCTCCGGCGGTAGCCCAAATGTTTGGATTTCTAATGCTTATTCAAATAGTGGTGTAAATCTTGGTTATTACAGCCAAAGAAACATAGAAACAACACCAACTACGTCAAATAATATTATTACTGGAATTTATGGGCCTGCGTCAGACGCCATTGAAAATGCAGATTCAGACGGTAATGTGAACTTGACAGATCCAAACTTCAAGTTGCCTTCTGATTGGCGTTATCAGTTAGCCGCAGACTACAACCTTGATATTCCAGGCATCGGTGAAGACTTTGCAGTATCTCTTGAAGCTATCTATGTTCAAAAGATTGACCAACAATGGTGGGTTGACGCTTCTTTACAAGAGTCAGACATTGCAGGTAAAACAGCTGACGGTGGTTTAACGTTATACAATGACGACGATCGTCGTTATGACTTAATGCTAACTAACTCAGATAAAGATGGTAAATCACTAATCTTATCAGCATCTCTTGCTAAAACGTTCGACAATGGCATCAAATTCTCGACGTCTTACACGAACCAAGACATTACCGAAGGTCACGGTGGAACAAGTTCTACAGCGCGTAGTAACTACCGTTACAACGTTGGTCTAGATCGCAGCAACCCAGTAGTTGGTACTGCAAACTACCAAATCGAACATCGTTTTGTAATGACATTAGGCTATGAAGCAGAATTCTTCGACGGTTACGCGACTAACTTCGACGTATTCTTCGAGCGTCGCTCAGGTAAACCGTTCTCGCATGTTGCTAGCTGGAATGAAATCGGCGATTACGATGAGCCATGGTCTATGTTAAGCCCTGGTTTCTACGCTGGTAACTACTTACCATATATCCCAACTGCAGGTGACAATAATGTAATTTATGTTGCTAACGGAGATAAGTCTGCTGCTCAAGTAGAGACTGATGTATTAGCACGAATAGAGGAACTTGGTTTAAGTGGATATGCTGGTGGTTATGGACCTAAGAACGAAGCTCGTACTCCTTGGATTAACACGCTTGATTTAACAATTCGTCAGGAAATACCAGGGTTGATGGATGGTCATAAAGGTTCGGTTTATCTAACTGTTGATAATCTATTAAATTTAATAGATAGCTCTGCAGGTAAAGTATACGTGAACGATTTTGGTACTTCTCGACTATATAACGCGACTATAGATCCTACTTCAAAGAAATATGTTATAGATGGTGCTAAATATGACACAAATAAATTTGATGAAAACGAGTCTACATGGCGCTTGAAAATCGGTGTTAGCTACAAGTTCTAATTTGAGTTTTAGTTAATTAACCATTTATAAATGCCAATCGAAAGATTGGCATTTTTTTTGTGCTAACAAAATGCAGAGCAGCTCACAGTCAACGTACTAACGCACTGTTTCCTCTCAGTCTATTAGCGTATGATGACATTAGAAAACCATGTAATGAGACAACCATGTTCAAAACACTATTAAGCCTATTGCTTACCATTATTATCACTGGCTGTAACTCTTCAGTATCAGATATGAAACAAACAACAACTTTAAAAATCGCTACGTTTAACGTCAGCATGGACGCAACCAATTACGTAGGCCGAGACGCTACTAAAGCCACCAATCAAGTACTAAAAACCCAATTGCAAGCTGGCAATCAACAAATTAAGAATATTGCTGAAATTATTCAACGTACCCGTCCTGATGTTATTTTGTTAAATGAATTCGATTACATCAAAGATCCAAAAGACGGTGTAGAGTTATTTATTAAGAAATATTTAAATACTGCACAGCATGTTGATGTCACTGCAATAGATTATCCCTACTATTATTACTCCACCGTCAATACAGGAAAACCTAGCCCATTTGATTTAACAGGCGATGGCAAGGCAACTGGCACTCAAGGTGACGCGTGGGGTTTTGGATTCTTTGAAGGTCAATACGCCATGGTATTACTGTCACGCTATCCGATAGATACTGAAAATATTCGAACATTCCAACACTTTAAGTGGAAAGATATGCCTGGCGCGTTGCGCCCTATTGTGCCAGCAAGTGGTCAGCCTTTTTATAGCGATGAAATCTGGGATCAATATCCATTATCATCTAAATCCCATTGGGATGTACCAGTTGACGTTAATGGCGAGGTAATTCACGTATTAGCATCGCACCCTACACCACCCGTGTTTGACGGACCAGAAGATAGAAATGGTACTAAGAACCACGATGAAGTTCGATTTTGGCATGATTATATTACGCCAACCAAGGCAGATTATATTTATGATGATAACGGACACTTCGGCGGAATAGCGCCGGCAACTCGTTTTGTTGTAATGGGTGATCAGAACTCTTCAGCAACCGAAGGTAATTCCCGCAAAGAGGCAATTGGCAAGCTACTAACAAGTCCGTTAACCAATGATTCGACTATTCCAAGCAGTCGAGGTGGAGATCTTCACAAAGCCAATAATTCACTGTCTAAACATCATACTGCTTACTGGGGAATGCGTGCTGATTACGTGCTGCCATCAGCTTACGGCATTAATGTTATGGAAAATGGTGTATTTTGGCCGCATAAAGACAGTGAATTATACCGCCTGATTAAAGACCGAGAAGCGTCGTCTGATCATCGACTTGTATGGTCAACGCTCGCGCTTAAATAAATATTTAGTAGATTGATTTACAATACATCTAACGCATCTTAATAAAGCCCAGTTTGAGAAGAATACTTCTTAAACTGGGCTTTATTATTACACCGAAAAATGATCTAGTGGTCGTTGAGGTACTTTATCCCAGCCAACTTTCTGGCATATGCATGCGAAAGAATCAGGAATAGCAGCAGTCAACTTTACAACGTGATTTGTAACCGGATGACGCAAGTTTAATTGAGCAGCATGGAGCATCAGTCGCTGCTCACCAAGATGTGCTTTAAAGTACTTATTTTGTTTTCCATCACCATGCGTTGTATCACCCATAATCGGATGGCGTAAATGGGCAAGGTGTCGACGTAATTGGTGCTTACGCCCAGTTTTTGGCTTTAAAGCCACTAAACTAAAACGTGCTTTATCATATTTGCCAATTGGCGCATCAAACTCACCATGTAATAAATTTTTCCAACTCGTGATCGCCGTTTGAGGCTCTTTATCTTGCTGTGCATTTTTATCAGCAATTTTATCTAGCTCTTCTTTGAGCGGATAGTCGAGGGTGTCATGTCCATGCATATGACCACGCACCATCGCAAGATACCCTTTCTCAACACCTCGCTCACTAAACTGTTCACTTAAAAGACGGGCTATTTCACTCGATAAAGCGAAAAGTAAAACGCCAGAGGTTGGCCTGTCTAACCGATGAATTGGATAAACATATTGACCAATTTGGTCTCTGAGCATCGTCATTGCGAAATATGTTTCTTTACGGGCAAGATATGACTTATGAACCAATAAACCAGCAGGTTTATTAATAGCCACCATATATTCATCTTGATAGATGATTTCCAATGGCTCGCTGAACGTTTGCTCAATCATGTTGAAAACTGTGTATCCAATTGCGCAATAAGTTCGAGTAATTTACTCATATCGGTATCAAGATCTTTCCATGACTCCTGTGCCATCGGCAAAATCTCAAATGCACTTGGTAGTGGCAATTGGGAATCAATCAACATAGTCATCTTCGGCAACAATACAAACTCTAACCACTGACAAAAAGTCAATGTGTCGCAGCAAAACGGTTCAGTGCTGGCTAATGCTTCTTTAGTTGGCAAGGTACTTTGCCATAAATCTAAACGAACCATTTCTTGATTAATTTCTTCGAGTAACGCTTTTACAGCCTGAGTTTGCGACATGGGATAATTCTCTGATTAAAATTGCCGCTATGATACGCATTTAAGGCGTTAATACCAATAGCGATGGTGTTTAATGATTGTTACAATACGCAAAATTTCTAAAAGGTAGTTTCTGTGGATACAATTAACACGCTCAGTGAATTCTTATTACAATCCGGCTCTCAATACCGCGTTTTTGATATGGGACGTCGTGTAACAAAAATAAGTACTGATTTGTTTAGTGATTTTGAGCATGCAGTTGCACCTTATCCCTACCCGATTGGTCAGCATGCTTGCGTGGCAATCGTTTTTTGGAACAAACAGCAAAGTACAGAACATTACGTTTGGTTTTTAAAATTACCGTTAGATGAACGTGGTTTACTTGAGCAAGCATCGCGAAGTCAGTTTTTAGAACTGGTGATTTCAGCATTAGGTCGCTCACTTGAACACACTCCGTCTGAAGAGCAACAGTCAGCGCTTGATCACAATCCGATCATTTTTAAGCCGTCAGATCAAAAATTAGCGGCTTTTACAAGCTACGTACGTCAGCTAATGAAGTTACCTGCTAGCCAGTTTATGAGTCCCGCATTAAGTTACTTGCAAGATGAATCACAGTATCATGAATGGCAGAATGTTGGTTATCAGGGGCTTTCAGATCTTGCTGTACGTCTTGATGATCCAATGATTAGTAACGCTGTTGCACAATCAATCGACAAATTACCAAGTGAAAGCTTTTGTGCACTGTGCTGTGCGCTAGAAAATGTGCCCGTAAACACTGCGATCGCGACAAAATTACTATCAATATTATCAGCGGCCTTATCAAGTGACGACGCGCTAATAGCAATTCACGCAGCGCGCGCGCTATCTTTTGCCAAAGGCCAAGGATTCATTAATCAAGCATTTGAGTTATTGATGAATAGCAAGCTATCAAATAACCAACTGGATTTGTTAGTAATAATAAGTGGACGCTATTGGCTTGAGATTAAAGACGAGTCAGTCGCGCTTACTTATTTGGAGAAAGTAGTGGCCTCTAACCTTAGTGACGATGTTTTTAGCCAACTGTTTAGTGACTTAGTGTTTATTCCAACATGTCGTGTTCCAATGCTCACCGCCCTTCGTAACCCCAAACGCAGTAATGAGCTTGCTCAATACATTGCAAAGTTCATCGCGGCGTAGGAAATAGCTATGGAATTATTAAATATCATTGGTTTGCTTATTTTAGCCTTTATATTCTGGCTATTTTGGCAAACTAGAGTCATGGCTGAATTGGCTAAACTATCGGCCGATAATTATGGCGATAAGCATGGTTTACAGATTTTAGCGCTGGCACGAACACAACTTAAGCCATCCCGTAACGAAAAGGGACATTTTTGCTGGCGAGCAAGTTATCAATTTGAATTTAGTAGTGATGGTGAGAGTTACTATATTGGTCATATAGTCATTAATGGACAAAAAGTGGTTTCAATTGAGACGCCAGCTTACCGACAGAGCTTATAATACTTATTCATGTTGTTGAAATTTTCTTTAGGCAAAGAAAAAGGGTATACCGTTATTAACGTTATACCCTTTTTTGTGAACATGTTTATTCATGCTCTCCTTCATAAGGTCACTCCCTAGAACCATCCCTTTACTCGTCCTGAGCAATCCACTTGAGCTATCCTACTCGTGTCCCTGCTACCGATTAATCGGTAGTGTCCCTGACATCCATGTTATATCTTCCCTACGGATAACTTATCCTGTTATCCAAGCTGCATTCTTGCAGTGTCCTTGTGTTCCTTTGACTGTTATCCATTACAGTCCACAAAAATTGTGTATCCTATAGTCATCCTGACTGGTCATATCCTATGACGTGCTTCCCTTGGCTACAATCCTTGTACAACAGCTCCTTGCCATTGTTAATCCATTGCGATTTTCCAATTATCGACTTGAACATCCTGTTATATATCACTTTAACTTACTTTGGGGTCAATCAAATTATGTTAATTCATTCATCCTGAATGACTGATATTAAATTCCGTAAACAATTAACATCCTGTTAGTTGTTATCAGCTCCTTCCGATGAGTTAATATTAAATTAAGCGGCGTTAGAAACAAGCCCCTAAAAATCGATTTTCGCTATGGTTATTTTTTTGCCACATTAATAACTGACCATCAAGCAAAGTAAAATCAATCACTTACTGAAACCCAATGTAAATAGATGGAACTTTTTTGAGTTGCTGCCTACACACTTGTGAGAGATCTCTTACAAGGACATTGAGACATTTCGACTCCCAAAATCTTAGCCACGCTTAATTTTCTTATCAGATTATCAGATTAATCCATTAAAACAGGCCTTTTTAGGCCAATTGTGGGTTGCACATAATGATACAAAACACTAGGATAACGCTTTAAATATTAATATAAATCTGAGATTGTCTATGTCACTTTTTAATCGATTTCTTCTAGTCGGCGCTTTCGCTATTTTCTCGTCATTCTCTTTTGCTCAATCCGCATTCGTATCAGACAGTGTCTATACCTATTTACACACTGGGCCAAGTGCGAAATTCAGAATTATTGGTAGCATTAACGCAGGTTCAACCATAACCATTATCGAGCAATCTGAAGACAAGAAATATACCAAGGTTACTGATGATAAAGGTCGTGAAGGCTGGATAATGTCTGAGTTCGTATCTACACAGGATAGTTTAAAACATCGTTATGATGCACTTGAAGCCCAGCTAAATTCACAACTTACGTCAAATGATGATCTTTCGCGTGAATCAAATACAGTTAAAGAAAAAGTTCAATCTTTACAGCAGCAAATAGATAGTCTGACTGGCGAACTCGCGAAAGCAAAGACTGACGTAACAACAGCTCAAAATCAGCTTCAAGGTGAAGACGAGCAAATTAAAATTCAATGGTTTACTCGTGGTGGCATTCTCGTTCTTGTTAGTTTTTTCATTGGCGTTGTAACTTGTTCATTAGCCTCTAGAAAGAAGAAGCGCACTAGTTGGTAATCGGTTAATTAACTGAATAATCTGATCAGTAAATAAATTGCCTACCAATAAATAACCCTTGAAACTCTTATGATTTTCGATATGTTAATCATAAGGGTGCATTTCATCGTTAAACTAAAAGACTGACAAACTAATGACAATACCTGTACTAATTTGTGACGATTCGAGTTTCGCTCGAAAACAAATGACTAGAGCATTACCTGATAACTGGGATGTCAGTATTTCCTACGCCGAAAATGGCGAGCAAGCCATTGAAGCAATTAAGGCTGGCTTGGGTGACGTGCTATTTTTAGATTTGAATATGCCAGTGCTTGATGGTTATGGCACCTTAGAAGCAATTCAAAAAGAAGACTTACCTACATTAACTATTGTTGTTTCTGGCGATATCCAACCTTGTGCTCATGCTCGCGTAAAAGCACTTGGCGCATTAGACTTTATAAAAAAGCCGACTGATAAAGAGAAAGTACGTGAACTACTTTCTAATTACGGCATCATGCGTCCAGAAGACTGTCTCGCTGCGCAAATAATTCAAGACAATGAGTCAGAATTACAGAGCGCAAAAAAAGAAGAAGACAAACATAATGTTAGCGAAAGTGGCATCAATTTAGATCCTTACCAAGAAGTTTCAAATGTCGCAATGGGCCGTGCAGCAGACCTCTTAGCACGTGTTTTAAATGTAAAAGTTAGACTGCCAATTCCAAAGGTAAATGCATTAGCATCAAGTGAACTCCACATGATGTTAAAAGCGACCGATGAAGTTGATTCTATATCGGCCGTATGTCAGGGCTATGTTGGATCCGGCATAGCAGGCGAAGCACTTATCTTATTTTATGACTCTTGCTATAAAGAGCTCGCGAAATTAATGAATCATGACGGTGAAATCACCGAAGCGGTTGAGCGCGAAATGCTGGTTGAATTATCCAACCTATTGATTGGCGCTTTCTTAAAAGGTTTCTCTGATCAACTAGATCTCTCATTTAGCCAATCACATCCTGAACTGCTAGGGTTGCACCGCAATATTGATGAGCTCATTAATTCCAATACCCGAAACTGGCAAGAAATTGTTGCCATCGAAATTAACTACGTCATTGAAGATTATGATATTGAATGTGATTTAATTATTTTGATAACTCAAGACTCATTACCGATCTTAAATAACAAATTGATTTACTTGCTAGATGAGCAAAGCGCATGAACCAGATAGATTTTAAAGAATTCCATTGGATGGTGTCGATGATCAATAGCATCGATGCAGGGCTAATCGTTTTAGATAATGATTATGTTATCGAGTCATGGAATGGCTTTATGTATCACCACAGTAATATTCATGCTGCGGATGCCAAAGGAAAAAATATCTTTGATATATTCCAAGATCTGGATAAAAGTTGGTTTATGCGCAAGGTTGAAGCGGTGAAAACCATTCAAAACCAGTCATTTATTACCTGGGAACAAAAACCTTATATATTTCCCTTTAAAAACTATCGTCCAATTACTGGTACGGTTGAACACATGTATCAAAACGTGACTATTTTACCGCTACCTTCGTTGACAGGAAGTATCGACCAAATTTGCTTAATTATTTATGATGTCACAGACATTGCAGCCAACCGAATGGAGTTGCAAAAAGCCAACGGTCAGCTTGAAAAATTGACGAAAACAGATCCATTAACGCAAATAGACAACCGTAATGGACTTGCAGTCAACGTTGATTTAGCTAATAAACGTTACAAGATGCAGCAAACGGTTAGCTCGTTAGTTATGTTAGATATTGATCACTTCAAACAAATTAACGATACCCACGGTCATCCTGCTGGTGATGCTATCTTACAGCAACTTGCAGCAATCATTAAAGAAAGCATGCGAGAGAATGACAGTGTTGCTCGTTACGGCGGTGAAGAGTTTGCGATCATTTTACATAACACGACCAGTGATAAAGCCAGCCATTTTGTTGAACGTTTACGTAAAGCCATCGAAGATACTGAGTTTACCTTTCAAGAAACAGTGATCAAAGTGACCATCAGTTTCGGTATAGCGCAGATTTCGACTAAAGGTGGCGACAATAAGGCGTGGATGGAAGCAGCTGACAAAGCTTTATACCAAGCGAAAAGACAAGGTCGTAATCAAGGCGTCGTCTACGAATCAATGGATTAATTAGACTCCTCTACTGAATTAATCGCGCTTTGTTCAATAAGCGCATACAACTGATTAACCACCACAACGCGATTGCTAAAATGAGTAGGTGATATACGTGCAACGTTATCGCCTACACCATGATAATCAGCATGTTGTCCCCCACCTATAAAAATATAATCAACGCCCAATCGTGCAAATGAAAAGTGGTCGCTCGCTTTTTTATAGTCAATAACTTTAGTATTTGAAAAACTGCGATGAGTTCGGCGACTAATAAGACAAGTCTGCTCAATCTGTTTGATCTGTTGATGAAGAATATCGTTTTTAGGCTTACTAGATAAATAATATAGACGCTTTGCTCGAGCAACCATATCTAGATTTATATTAAACACCACCTTATTAATATCAATAGTTTTAGAAGCAATTAACTGTTCACTACCTAATAAACCCTTCTCTTCTGCGTCTGTTGCAACAAATAAAACAGAAAATTGAGGAGAGTTGCGTGTTAAATGAGTAGCAAGTGCCATCATCATCGCCACACCTGACGCATTATCATCAGCACCCAAATAGACATTTCGTCCTTGGCCACCTAAATGATCATAATGCGCTGTTACCACAATCAATTTATTGGAATGCACTGTACCAGGTAAATAACCGAGGACATTAATACCAATTTTCTGCTTTAATTTAGGATGAGAAAAGCGATGAATATAAGAATTATTCCATTGCGCTAACCCAATTCCTTTAAATCGCTCAATAATATATTGATAACTAAACTTATGTCCTCGCGTACCTGTACGCCTCCCGTTAGCTTTAGGTGATGCGAGTATAGTGAGATCATCCATCAATTGATGATTTATCGCGTCAGGTACTTGAAACGATTTACAGGGACGAGATGACGACGTTATTTGGCATCCCGTTAATAACAAAATCAGACCAGATAATAATATTCTCATCAATTAACTCTCATTTCTGCCATGTTATTAACGTCATTAATAGCTATAATACGTCTCCAATACCTTCTAATGTCAAATCAAATATTATGAATTTTGTAAATCGCATCTCTCTTATTGTCACGCCAAAACCATTAATGCACCAATGGGTGCTCAATGTTGCAACCGATGAAGCACCAACTCTTGAAGAGATGACAGCAGAATCTAGCTGCTACTTACTCGACGAACCGCAAGAAGATTGCGATATAGCAGAGCTTACAGCAACATTAATTGAGCAAAACTTCTTAAAGATCTGGCAAAATGAATTGTCTGTATGGGACGAATATCTAGACAACGTACCAAGTGACATGAGTCAAACACAATTTAGCCAATGGTTTGACGTCAAACTCTCTGGTTTAACATTTGACTTAGCTAAAGAGCCTTTGTTAGTTGCGAAGGTCGATTAACCAATAACCATCAACGGGTGTTTTCGCTCTATCTTATGAACAAAAACACCTTGCCCAGAGCTTTCGAGCATGGCACATTAATAATCTTTACAACTATATATCACAATAACAATGACCACAGTTTCACTCTGGGAAGAAATCGTCAGCGAAGCACAGGCGACAATAACCCACGAACCTCTACTTACTAATCTTTATCGCAGTCATATTATCGATAGAGCGTCCTTACCCGCAGCAATGAGTAACATTCTCGCTAGTAAGTTATACGACACTTACATGCCCGCATGTGAATTAGAACGCTTGTTCAATGACGCCTATGAACAGATGCCCTGCCTAGTAGAATATGGTATTTACGATATCAGAGCCGTTCGAGAGCGTGATCCTGCGGTTGAAAGTTATCCTGATGTAATTTTATATTTGAAAGGCTTTTTAGCATTACAAGCCTATCGCGTTGCTCATTGTTTGTGGAATCGTGACCGTAAAGCCTTGGCTAGTTTCCTACAAAGCCGTGTATCAGAAACCTTTGATGTTGATATTCACCCAGCAGCAACCGTCGGTAAAGGCGTAATGTTCGACCACGCTTGCGGTATTGTCGTTGGTGAAACGAGCGTCATCGAAGACAATGTTTCTATTTTGCAAGGCGTCACCTTAGGCGGTACAGGTAAAGAAAGTGGCGATCGTCACCCTAAAGTTCGCGCTGGTGTATTAATTGGCGCAGGTGCAAAAATCTTAGGAAACATTGAAATTGGCTCTGGTGCGAAAATAGGTGCTGGTAGTGTTGTGCTAAAAAAAGTGGCCCCACATACCACAGTGGCGGGCGTACCGGCACGACAAATTGGCTCTCCTGAAAGTATTATGCCTGCATTGGATATGTGCCAAAATCTTGAAAAGGAATTGGCAGACTCTAAAAAGAATCCACCACTATTGGATTTTGATATTTAGCCGCTAATCAATCAGCTGAAATAAAGGCGCTAAGGTATCAGGCAAATCGTCAACCGACTTTTGCCTGCTTAGCCTATCTAGCGCCACATAAATTGACTTTTTCTTAGCACTATCTAGCTTATCTAACAACGGTTCAAGCCCAATCTCATCCAGCTCTACCTCACCACGTTGTGCGTGATTTCGCTGTTTTAACTGACTGAACATATAAATAAACCGAGCAAGAATAACATAAGGAAAGTTCTTACTACCTATCGGCCCTAAGCGCGCTTCATAACCGCCCATTGGTAATCCTTTAATCTTACTTGATGCCAACTTATCTGCGCCAAGCCACGCAGCGGTTGAACCGACAATGCCACCGCCAATAGCACCAAGCATGAAAGAATGTCCAGCGACAGCTAAATCAAGTGCACCACCAGCAGCCGCACCAGTGATCCCTGCGACACTTGTTAATTGTTTTTTACTCAAGCCCCAGCCATACCATTTTTGCGTATCAAATAAATCATCTGGCAACGTTAGGGCTTTGTCTTGACGCGCTAGTTGATGATGTCGATAAACCATCTGCATCTCATCAAGAGCATTTTTTTCGCGGCGGCGCATCCAATCATAAAATTGCTTTTCTAAAACAGGTTTTAGCGTTTGCGCCTGCGCTTTAGATAATGCCTTTTGTGTTGTTTGATAGGCGGTCATTTCTTCTATTAACTGAGCGGCGATAAAACAACTTTGAAATACCTGATGGCTTGTTTCTTGTTCGAAAGCATCGATAATTGCGCTAAGTTGCGATTGCCACGGTTGATGAATTGCAGCAAACGCTTGGAGTAATTCTATGTGTTGTTCAATATCAGCCTTAACGGCGTCAAATACACGCACCACGCTAAAATATTGCCCCAATGCCGCTTGCCAGTTAGGGACATAATCGTCATTGAGAATAGGATTAATCAATGCCATTGTCGGCTGCCCCGTCCAGCGTAATATCTCCATTTCCGCTTCATATTCAGCGCTATAAGGCCGAGAACCATCAACAACATACAAAATAGCCGCACCTGCGATAATTGGCTTTAACAGCTCTATTTCATCGACATATTGCTGCTGACATGTCTCATCGTTCAAAAAGGCAATGACACACTCACGGCGTTTATCAGCAGTCGGGTTATGCGCTTTTAACCAAGCCAATACTTTTCGTGGGCGCTGAAAGCCTGGGGTATCAACTAATTGATAGTGGGCGTTGCCAATATTAATATCGAATGTTTCAGACACCATAGTGGTGCCACTTTGCATTGAAATGGCTATTTGATCATTACGGGCAAGCGTTGAAACAACGGAAGACTTCCCTTTATTTGGATGTCCTACGACTGCGAAACTTGGTATTTCAGAACCCGGCACTGCTGATTCACTCATTGCACATCCTTATCAATAAATAACGTCCAATTGTCTAACGTTAAACAAAAACGGCGCCACTCATCGACATAATGAGAAGCAATTGGCTGCATAACACCCTCTTTATGGTCAATCAATTGAATAACTCCTTGCCCTGTCGCTAAATAGTCTTTCAGCTCACCTAATGGTGGCTCCCATGCCGCAACTAATAATAATTGCGGACGACTATCTGACACCGCAACTTGCTCGTCTTCACCGTGAAAACCAACGTGATAGACATGGCTTGGTTTTGTCAATTGTGACTCAATAAGTTTGTCCAATAATGGCGCTGGTAGTTGTAACCAACAACATAAATTATAATCAGACAACGATGGTCGCTCATAGCTCACTTTAGCTAAAATCGGCGCCTTAGGCTGTTGATTAATGGGTGACTTAGTTGGCTGTTCATGAAGATACGCCGGGAGCCTTTTAAACTGACGACTCGCTATTAAACTACTAAGTGTGCGCGGAATAATTGAATACACCAATTGAGCCATCAACAAGAATAACCACCAAGCACCATATTGTCCTTGAACAGCTTGGTCATTCATTCTGTTTTCTTGAGTCGCTTCAATCAGGGCCATATTAGGCAAGGCCGCATCAAACCAACTCCAAGGCAACGCGATAATGTTAAGCACTGGCTCAATATGAGTCGCTGACAATAACGTTGAACGCCAAACAAAGGCGACATCACTAAATAACAACACCAAGAAAAATGATGCTAAGCATCCGACGCTAAACGCCAATACCGACTGTTGACTACACAACATCAACCACGGCGAGAATCGCTGCTCTTTTTTGAGTCCTAACAGAGAGCGCCTTTGCGCTGTTGGAATTACTGGTAATTTTAACAGCCAAGGAATAATTTCAATAGATGGCGCTTTGGAGAAGATACTTGAAATCACCAATAAAAGGCAGGAAACAAACGGCCACAGCACAAACAAGCCAATAAAGTGTAATAGATTAACTCGCCCTAACTCATCACCAGAAACAACACTAGCGCTAATGAAGAGTCCAACGAGAAAAAACAAAGAAATAAAACCAGTTTTCAATTGGTTAAGTTTACTAAGATCTGACAAAAAAGAGATTCCAACCGCAAAAGTCATATAGTGACGAAATTCAGCCAATGATGCAATGCACAAGCGTAACAAATTGATTCTGCGATTTACTCAGCTATTGTGTACGTTTATAGTAGGCGGCGTTTATTCATTTAGGTATTTAGAGCAAAACTATGTCGCAGTCACAATCACGATTAGTATGGGATCTTCCATTACGCCTTTTTCACTGGGGATTTGTTGTTACCATTTTAGGATGTTGGCTCACGAATGAACTGGGCACTGACTATATCGACTTACATATGCAACTTGGCTATGTCGCCCTTGGTTTAATTTGTTTTCGTTTAATCTGGGGATTCTTCGGAACCTTGCATTCTCGATTTACGACATTTTTTCCAACGCCTGCGGCGATTAAAGACTATCTTAGTCAACCTAAAGACGCTGCGCCGAGTGTCGGCCATAATCCATTAGGCAGCTTAATGGTATTTGCTATGCTGGCGCTTGTTTTAATGCAGGCGGTGAGTGGTTTATTTGTCGATGATGATGTGTTTTCTAGCGGTCCCTATTACAACGCGCTTGGTGGTGATATCGACAAAATTATGGCCACAATTCATCACAATGCCTTTGATTTTATCTTAGCAGCAATTGCTCTACATATTCTTGCAGTTGGATTTTATCAATGGGGTAAGAAACACGATTTAATTGCGCCAATGATCCATGGCAAAAAACAAGGTGTTCATCTAACCGATTCAAATACCATCAAACATTCTCGCTTGATAGTGGCGTTAATCATTGCAGCCTTATCTGCCGCTTTTGTCTATTGGTTAGTAGTAATCAACATTCCAGAAGTCGACATGTATTATTAATAATTAACAGCCACATACAAAAAAGCCTTATTCAATTGAATAAGGCTTTGTCATTTCAATAGCGACTATCAATTAGTCTTGTTTGAAATCATCGTGACAACCGCCACAAGTACGACCGATACCACCAATTGCCTTTTTAATAGCTTTAGCATCGCCACTCTTAACAACTTTCATCAGATTTGCTGACGCCATTGTTAATGCGTTAGCTTTTTCATTTAAAAGTTCACGCTTAGTCCACGCCGTCGCTAATGCTTCAGTATTCACTTTAAATTTGCGAGTATCCGTTGCCATGTAATCTGTGATCATCATTGATAGCTGATTAATGCGTGTTGCGTTTTTCTCAACAACCGCTTTATCCATTGGCATTTTACCACGGGCCATTGCGCCCATTGGACCAATATTGCTAGCTAACAGTTTGAATACTGATTGGCGTAATTCAGTAGCTTGTTTTGCATGTTTTTCTGAGCGCGCTTCACTAGCGACAGCAGTACTCATTACTGCCGTTGACGTAATTAATGCAGCGGCCATTCCTAATGCGACTTTTTTCATTGCAGACATAATGCTTCCTTAACTCTTATTACTTATAATTTTTTTGATTGCTCATGCGCAGAGTAAACCAAAAAAGGCCACTTTGGGAGAGCAAAGTGACCTTTTGTTGATTATTTAACTAATTAAATAGTTAAAATTTGTAACTCACCTGAATACTATATTTCGACCCAGGCTCTTTTGAGTAAACTTCAATATCTTGCTGATCATACGTCGTTTTCTCATCCAGCAAGTTTTTTGCTTTAAATGAAATTGACATATCTTCGATAGGATAATACTTATAAGTAAAATCAAGGCTGTGGAATGGCTGCTCATACACATCATCTAAGCCGCCACGACCACCGTAAGCGATGCGATCACCAAACACGTTATAAACGATGGTTGCATTATGCGCTTCATCTTTTGAATCGAAACTTACTTGAAAGTTTGTCACCCATTCTGAATGCCCCGTCATGCGTCGCTTGGTATTAGTTGGGTCAATCTCACCACTTTGGGCAATTTCAATCTCAGAATCACTAAGCGTAATATTGGCAGCGATAAAGAATTGTTGCCAAACGCTTTTAGCATCACCCAAGAAAGCTAACCCTTGCAGCGTCTCAGCTTCGATACCATAGATAAAGCCAGAGTTTGCATTGTAGAATTTAAGCTGACGCCCCGCTTCACTGATCCGCTGAATCGGTTCAATCGGCGCGTCGATATCTTTATAGAAAGCACCAATAGAATAGTTATCACCTGTTTCGCTATAGTATTCCCAACGCGTATCTAGATTATAAATTGCTGAACTTTTTAAATTAGGGTTACCAAAAAAATCGAAGCCAGTGACCGGATCTTGGAAACGAACAGGCGATACTTCACGTAAATCAGGACGAACCATGGTTTTACTTAAGGCAACGCGCCATTGGCTTAAATCATCCTCTTTGTAGGTCATCGACAGAGATGGAAAGAAGCCGTCTTCTTGCACAATATAATCTTCAATTTGATAACGCCCCCCCTCGTCAGAAATATTACCGTCCGGTTCAAGCGGTAAGGTCACTCGGCGAAAATCTTCATAACGAATACCTGCGTAGAAAATTAATTCATCATCAAAATCAAATTCGGCAGATACATACACAGCATCATTTTTTTCCGCTGCAATGTAGTCTTCCGTATCTGTAGATGCATCCTTTAACTCAAGATCTAGCACATCAGATGCGATGTTTTCATCACTAAATATTTGATAAAACTCTTTTGCCAGAATATCGCCATTAGCATCCGTTGGACGCAAACCAACATCTAATCCAAGACGTGTCGCATAACTTGTACGTGAACGCTCAGTATACTGATAGCCGCCTTTAAACGTGACAACGGTATTATCAAAAGCAACCGGTAACCCTAAATCAAAACCAAGGTTTTCTAAGTCATCATCTAGTTGACTATAAACGTATTTAGGTGCGTCTTGAGTGTTTAGATTACGACTGGTAATGGCGTTAGCATCATCTAATACCACATTGTAGGTATACGATAACTCGCTTGGCGCTTTGCGCGAAGATTTTGAGTCAGTGTACTGCCATTTTAGTTCTAGTTCCCAAAAATCTTCAAAGTAATGGGTACCTTTTAACTGATTACTCATCAAAGTACGTTGCTGAAAATCGATATCATATACTTGCAGCGCATTGGGCTCACCTAAGGTGTCTATCGTTTCTTCAATCGCAACAGATACATCATCAGAACTGTCGCTTAAATAGGTACTAAAACTTTCAATTTTGTGATTGTCATTTAGCTCAAAGCCCATATTGAACATGGCTGAGAATTTAACCTTTGTGTCAGTGCCCGTTACTCGTTTGTCGTTTTCTACTTGTGTTTGTGCTGCATCGCCGTCTAACTCAATGTCTTTTTTCTCGTAGTTGCTTTGCTCATTTTTATAAGCAAAAGCCGCAACAATACCTAGCAGACCTTCATCGCCAATATCCCAGTTCGTACCAAACGCAAGATTACCATTGAGCGGCTGATCGGTGCTTTCGGTCGTCACATTCATATCACGGTACAAATCGGTGGCTAAATCACGATTAATTTGAGAGGCACTGGCGAAATCAACGCCGCCGTTGCTCCCAGTCACAATATCAATCGGGCTAATACCACCGTATTGATTATTAGCATTAACAATGGTGTTTGCTAAAGCGCGTGTCCCATCATCTTTGCCTTTCCACGCATCACCGCCGCCATTGTAACTTAATGCGTCGTTGCTATCGTTCGTATTAAATGATGTGCCAAGGGATACTTTTACAAATGGCTCGACAGGTGTCGACAACGTGCGAATATCAACATGACCACCACCAAAGGCAGCTGGTCTATCTGCCGATGCACTTTTTTGGACTGATAATGACTCGATAATTGACGCCGGAAACATATCTAACGGCACAACATTTCGGGTTGGATCCGGTGATGGCACGATGGCACCATTTAGCGAGGTACTTGAATATCGCTCACCTAAGCCACGAACGTAAATAAATTTTCCGTCTTTAAGGGTTAAACCAGTAACACGGCGAAGTGCGGCGGCCGCACTACTGTCACCAGTTCGAGATAATTGTTCTAGCCCTAAAATATCGCCAACAGCAATTTGTTCACGGCGCTCTTCAACGGCTGCCGATGCTGAGGTGCGTAAACGACCAGTAACTTGAATTCTTTCCACTGGGAAATATTCAGGATCTTTCTCTTTTTGGTTGTTATTAACAGTATTAACCTCGGCGCTTGCGCTAGCACTAAAAAGCACTGCACTCGCGACGGCAAGGCTAAGTTTGTTAAGTGTAAATTTAGGCGTGATTTTCATACCTTAGGGTCCTGTTTCGAATGACTTCTTATATGGTTCGAATGAAAGATTTGTTCTTCAACAAAGCCGTGTTAAAAACACGGCTTTGTTTTTAATTTGAGCTAGCCACCTAAGTGACTAGCACGCTGCTATTACTGAGGGATGAATACCCAACCGTTAGTCCAGTCATTAGTGCCATCAAATGCACCAATGAAGTTGGTTGTAGTAAAGAAGCTATCGACAGTGCTCATGTTTTTACCAGTGCCTAACAAGATAGTATCTGTCGTTGCTGGCATACCGTTTGTTAACGAAACCGCTTGTGCAGAATTACCCGTTTGACCGGTAAACCATGTTTCAACGTTAACGGCATCAGCAGTATCAGTGTTTTCTGAGCTGTATTTGAATGGTTCGTTGCAGTCGATTACCGAGTTTTCAATCGTCAGTTCACCGCCAGTTACATTGGTTACCAAGTCAGCATAGGTACCGTCTAACTCTAAACATTCACCTGATTCTGTCGCTGACGTATCACCTTTACGACCCTGAACTAAGATATTGTTCAATGATGCTGCGGTTGCAACGCGTAGTAAGATACCTTCGCCTTTATCGCCGCTTGCGTTCTCAACATCAACGCCAGGTAGAATGGTCACGTTTGAAATGACAGGTTTAGAAACTGGCGTATCGCCGTCACCTTTATGGCTATCGCCTTCAAAGCCACGGTTTGCGCTGCCATCTTCATGCGTGATGTACACGAATTGTGCTTTACCCTGCCAGCCGTTAGTCCAATCTAGGCTGTCGTCAAAGTTATCTGTTAAGTAAACATATTTTAAATTAACTGCACCGCCCCAAAACTCAACACCATCATCGCCATTAGCGTGCACCTGGATGTGGTCAACTTGCGTACCGCTACCCACTGCTGCAAACGAAATACCATTCATTTCTTGCGTGTCATTCACTTTAAAACCAGCGTATTTCACAACAACATAGCTAAGTTGGCCGCTGTTATCAGTGTTATCGTTACCGCCGTATTGATGATCGCCCACTTCAAATGACACATCACACGCCGTGTGGTCATCACACTTATTGGTTAAGCCGTTACCTAAGATAACTAAGCCACCCCATTGACCGCGACTTCCTGTTGCGCCATTAATCACGTCTTGTTGTGATGTCATGGTAATTGGATTTGCTGCACTGCCCTGCGCCATAATTTTAGAGCCACGGCTTACTGCAATGTAACTTTCATCAGTAGCAAACAACTGCGTACCGGCTTGAATTGACAAGGTCGCCGAGTTGATTTTGTCACCACCAACAATCACTGCGCCGCCATCAATTTTGTACATCACGTTTTTGCCAGCAAGCAAGGTTGTATTGCTAGTGATATTGCCCGAAATGCTACACACGAGATTTACGTTACTGTCTTTATAAAGACCCGCTGTCACCGTTTCAGACGTTGTACCAACCGGACATGAAGTCAGTGTTGGTAATTCGCTTGGCGCTGGTGTTGTGCTAACCGTAGTCGTCCAACCCGTTGTCCAGTCGTTAGTGCCGTCAAATGCCCCAATGTAATCAGCGTCTTTTAAACGCGCATCAGCGGTTGCTAAATCTTCATTACCACCGGTAAGCGCCACAGAACTTGCGTTTGGCATGTAACCATTGAGATCTGATGCCCCCACTAAATTACCGTCTTGATTCATATACCATTCGCTGACATCTAAGCTCAACGTACGACCTTCTTCAGCGTCAACTTTTGCATCTTTAAATGGTTCTACACAGTCAATTAGGCTGTTGGTAATCGTTAGGTTACCGTCATTTGCACTGTTAACTGTATTGTCATCGTTTACTTCTAAACACTCGCCAGAATCTACGCCGCCTTTAACTAAGGTATTAAAGATGTGAGCGCCTGTGCCCTTGCGTAGTAAAATACCTTCAGCGTCATCACCGCCACTGTTTTCACCATCAGCAACTTCGATAGTTACATTGGCAATAGCAGGCATAGATTGTGGCGTTGCTTGAGCATCACTATTACTGTCTGCTTCGATGCCGCGGTTAGAGCCGTTATCAGCTTGACGAATGTAAACGTGTTGCGCGCTACCTTGCCAACCGTTGGTCCAATCTAAGCTATCATCAAAGTTTTCAGTCAACACAACGTTAGACACTGACACATTACCGCCCCAGAATTCTAAACCGTCATCGTTATTTAAATGAACTTGAACGTGATCTACAGTGGTTCCTGAACCTACGCCACCAAAGCTAATACCGTTCATTTCTTGCGTATCGTTGATTTTAAAACCACCAAACTCAACACGGACATACTTGATTGTGCCTGAATTATCTTCTGTGTCGTTACCGCCGTAATTGTGGCTACCTACTTCAAAGGCTGCATCACATGCTGTTAGGTCTGGACAAGAGTTTACGGGTGCATTACCCAGTAATACTAAGCCGCCCCACTGTCCTGCCTTGCCTTCTTGGCCAAGCGCACTTTCTTGTGACGTGAATACAATTGGTTTAGTGCTAGTGCCTTGCGCGTTGATTTGTGAACCACGGCTAATCACTAAGTATGCGTCACCGCCACCAACAATCTTTGTTCCTGCGCGAACTTCTAATACCACGGAGTCAGCGTTATCGCCACCAGCGACAACTGCACCGTCGAGTTCCCACACAACATCATTGCCAAGAACAATAGTTGCGCCATTTTGGCCACCAGTGTCACCAGTGCCAACCGTTGAACCACCCGTTGCTGGTGCCAGTGCACCTTTTAATGTCCACACTTCTTTACCATCAATTGACAGGCTAGTATTGCGCGTTGCAAAACTACTATATGCTTGTTGCTGGGCAGTTTGAGTTGGCGTAGGATTTGGGCTTGGCGTAGGAGTTGGTGTCGTTGTTGTTTCACCTTTAGTATCGATATTAATATCACCACCACAACCTGCAAGTGCAAGTGCAGTTGCTAAAGCGCCTAACTTAAACATTCTTTTAATTTGGACAGTTTTGATTTGCATTGTCTTCTCCGAGGACGAAAATAAGGTGTTCGTTTTAATCTGCGAAAGAATCTAATACTCGAAGATGACAGTAAGAAGACACAAAGTTGTCAGTAATATTTGTTTTTTATGACGCAAATATGACACCCCTGTCAGGCTTAACTTTGCGGATATATTAGATAATTACTTTGGTGAAGATTTTTTGAATTGTCATAATTCTGTCATAAAAAATTACGATAAATTAGTAGGTTACAACGAGTAAACTGACATTGTAGTTAAGTTTTTGATGTAACAAACTCCCCTACTTCGATTGATATCAAAAAGAATTGTCAATCGGATGAGGTATTTAACAACAGTTAGATAAAAACAACGTGAACTCAGCACTGTTGTCAATATTGATAGGTTTTTAAGCGCAGCAAACTCCTGTATTATCACGCCTCGAATATTCAGTTTATTTAAGAAACCAGATCCGAATGCAAACAACCACCAATGAACTCGCTGTTAAACAGATAGATGTCACAGATATGACTTACACGCCGCGCTCTGCGAGCTTACCGTCAGATTTGTTGGCAGATGAGAGTGCGACAAAGATAGTACTGTCGACCATTAACGCCAAATATATACACGCAAGTTTAGGGTTACGTTACCTGTATGCCAATTTACAAGAGCTGCAAAGTCATTGTGAAATCAAAGAGTTCGTTATTCAAACTCGCGCTATTGACATCGTTGAGAGAATTCTTGAATCTAAACCACAAATCGTTGGCTTTGGTGTTTATATCTGGAACATCATTGAAACCACCAATGTCGTTAGCCTGCTTAAAGTCATTGCACCTGACATCAAAATTGTACTGGGTGGCCCAGAAGTGAGTTATGAATCACAAGGCCAATCTATCGTTGACACTGCCGATTACGTGCTTACAGGCCCTGCTGATATCAGTTTTTATCAATTGTGTATCGACATCTTAAATGGCACACCACCCGCGCAAAAGATTCTGCAATCTAAACCTGTGGTGTTAGATGAGTTAAGTTTGCCTTACGAATATTACAGCGATGAAGATTTAACGAACCGCCTGCTTTATGTCGAAGCATCACGCGGCTGCCCGTTCAAATGTGAGTTTTGTTTATCGTCGCTTGATACCTCGTCGAATCCGTTTGAACTTCAACAGTTTTTAGAAGAAATGGAAACGTTATATCAGCGCGGTGCCCGCAATTTTAAGTTTATTGACAGAACGTTTAACTTAAATATTAGAACCACTATGCAAATTATGCAGTTCTTTTTAGATAAAATGAGCGAACCGTTATTTTTGCATTTTGAAGTGGTGCCAGATCACCTGCCTAGAAAGCTCAAAGAGCTATTATCACAATTTCCAGCAGGCAGTTTGCAATTTGAAGTGGGTATTCAAACCTTTAATCAAGAAGTACAAGCCAATATCAATCGCAAGCAGAATAACCCTAAGTCGAAAGAGAATTTATTGTGGCTGCGTGAAAATACCAATGCCCATATTCATGCCGACTTAATTTTTGGCTTGCCCGGTGAAACCTTCGAGACATTCAGAGAAAGCTTTAATGAGCTTTATCTTTGTCGTCCCCACGAGATTCAACTAGGTATTTTAAAACGCCTAAAAGGAAGCCCGATTATTAGGCATACACAAGCCTTTGATTTGCGTTTTAATCCCCTACCGCCGTTTAATATTCTAAGTACCGATCGCGTAGATTTTGCCACCATGCAATTAGTCAATCGATTTGCGCGCTACTGGGATATGATTGCCAACTCAGGTCGATTTAAGCATTCAATACCACTCATGTTAGATGGCAACCCTTTTGACAACTTCCTTGCTATTGCCAATTGGATTTTTGACAAAACGGGACAAACCCATCAAATCAATCTCAAGCGCTTATTTGAAATGGTTTCTCAAGCTAATGAAGCGTTGTTTCCAGAAAAACATCAAGCAATATTACATGAGATGGAAAAAGATCACGGCGCATCAAAACTGAAAGGACAATTTAGCTTATTAAGTTTGCACGCTAGTGAGAATAAAGAAGTAGTAAGTAAGAATAGTTTAATGCAGCGTCAACAGCAGCATATGAGTTAATCATCGGAGTTTTAGCCTCTATCCTATCTAAGGGAGGGGGCTATTCATTCGTCACTTTGTTCTCGATTACTAATGTTGACATTAAATATGTTTAGAAAAAGTGCAAGCAACAGAAAACAGCCTCCTGAAATGCTCATTCCAATCACCGCATGCAAGTTGTGACTCTTAAACTTATCTGAAATATCCCTCACCGTTTGACTTGTGATAACAGTGTCACTCTGTTTAATCCCCAAGTCATGATATTGCTCTACTTGTATATCATAAAGAGCATAAAAATGATCTGATGTTATCTTTGTTTGATTAGATAGAGACATTGCGTAGACAAGAAAAAGGCCACCTACTAATGAAAAAAATGACTGAAAATATTTTGAACTAATGTTTACTTTAATGGTTTTCATTCAACTTCCTTATATACTTTACGAGCAACCACCCAACCTAAGCAACTGATATTAAAACACTTAACAGTTAAGCCATTCCTAGCTTTATAACTAATACCAATGGTACTCTGTTAAGTAATTACAGGATACCCATTTCTTTGCTCTTCTGAAAGAACGTCGATAATTCCGAATATTTAGCTTTGACAGTTGAATGCTTTTAAACTAATGTTCTCAACGTTTTTTACGATCTATCAACGATTTAAAAGGGATTTTATGAAGAAGCTAATGCTGTTTATAGCATTATTTGGAATTGCCATCTACAGCTGCAAAAATATCTATCAAAAATCATTCAGTTATTCTAATCCAGTGTATTTAGATGCGCGAATAGGCCTAACTATCCCTCAAGTATCTCGAAATATAGAAATGGCGATTTTTGTAGAAACCTCTTCTCAGCAACACTGCGCAGAAAAACAACAGAATTACCTTAGTCATTTGTTCAAAAACTGTGAAAGATGCGCAGTTAAGTCAGCTGAATGTAAAGCAGAGCTTTCTTCACATAACAAAGCCCTCTTTTCTGATACGCATGTTGAGACTACATACTTAAGCTTTACAAAAGCAAACAGTAGCGAACTTAATGCTCGTCTCTTGTTTTGGGGCTTAAATAGTGAAGAGGCCAAGTCTACCTGTCTTAAATTAAAAACGATCTTCAAAAATACCTATCAAGGAATTGCCAAATGCATCAATTAAAACAGCTAAAGTGATTGTTCAATTTAATTACCTCAAAGTGTATGGAGCAATATTAATTTCTAATTGCGCGAGATTACGAAAATACCCACTTCTTTTAGATTACTCATAATGGGATAGGCTGCGATATCAATTGCGAAAGTATTGGATAACAGCTTTATTCTGTCAATTAACCATTGGCGGCGATGGTTAAAATTCTTGCCAGCGGCTTTATCTTCACCGCACAAAAAAGCACGGTGACCACAACGATAAATAGCGGGGTAATAAGGCGTTGCTGATAAATCAATGATTTGCTGACATGCACGAGTCAAAATCCCTACCTCTCAAGCAATGAACGATAACTCAGTCTAGAACATGAGTCATTTAGACGCCCAAATTAAATGAGTGTCCTTTATTTCTTTTAATGCAGCGCTAACAGCAGCATATGAGTTAGGTTGTTTTGAATTTTACGTCACATTAAAACCGTAACAACGCTGACTCGTGAATAATTTTTAAATATGGCATTGCTGTTAATTCACAACGTGAACAGGCCTTCTTTAGTTTGATTAAGTGTTTCAATCATAGACTTTCCTCTTCGCTCACATCAACAATTGCGCTCAAATGAAAACTACATTAATGGTTTATACCAATTACATTAAGTATGTGATCTTGTTGTACTTAGAGAAAATCAGCTAAAACAAGGCGCTCGATTGATGTCGACAAGGATGTCGATATTAGAGCAACGCATGTTAGTTACTTTTAACAAGTACAGGTAGACAAATAGTTAATGCAATTGGTGTTAGCATTAAAAAAGAAAAATATGATAAATTCTACATCCTCGCTAGCTGTTTTCATCACATAATAAAATACGGTGTTTAAGGATAAAAATTTGAGTTACTTTACTTCTGTATTAATTTCTTTTTCGATATTTTTTTATATAGCGAGCGTCGCCGCTGAGGAAAATATTAGTATCATGTGTGTTGCCTGCCATACGCCAGGTGTATTAGGCGCCCCTAAAACGGGTGACAAAAAAGTTTGGCAGGCTTTAATTAATAAACGGGGAATTGATTCACTTGCTAACTATGTCAAAACCGATAAAACAGGAGCGATGCCTCATTATTCTCTGAGTAAAAATTATTCCAAAGCACAGATAGTCACTGCAATTAATGAATTGACCGATGGTTTAACAAGTGCGCCTTTAAAATCTAAAAAAACAATAACATCTACAGCTACGAAGCAAACAACACTGCTTTCTAAACAATCGAAAACGGATAACAAGCAGGCATCAAAGCCAACCAAGCGTTATAAACACTTATTTACAGACCCCTTGATCAACCAAAGCATCAAAGATGTTGCCGACAGTAAAGCTCTTTGCGGTGAGTTAAGAAAGTTGTCGGATGAAATTGATGAGTATAAATGCGAATATATGACCGATGGGCGATACCGTGAATTCGGCCGTTCAAAAATGTGTGGACGTACTAGGGATGCGTTAAAACCCATCGCTGCTAGAAACGAAAGTGACACATGCCGAGCATCTAATAAGGCCTATAATCAATTGGTAGCGCTATTCCCCAAGAATCAAGAAAGCACGCTTAAAGATAAAATCTGGTACCACCAAAAACAAAGTAACTGGACCTATAACCGCGTTAAATCTAGCTATAATTATCCCTTCGCCGAAATGAATGAAATGCGTGAAAACGCAAAACTTGCACAAGAGCGTGGTCATGAAGAAAGCCACCGACAGGCCTGGTCACGGGTGGTCAATGCAGCTAAGTCGCCAACGACTAAAGCTTATGACAATGTTTCAAACTCTTTTAAAGAAGCTAAGCGTCTAAGCTCTCAAGTGATGCTAAACGATACCTTATTAAATAAAATAAAACAGCGAATTGCGGCGGCAGAAAAATCTTCTAACGCCTCACCGGCAATCGACAATAAATCATCTAATGTAAGTCAGACGAAGCAGCAGTGTAGCTCGCCTCAGCGCATTGCGAACACAGTGACCTGGATTCAAAAACCTTATACCTGTAATAAGGAGGTTTATCGAGACGTTGTTTTTGCAACGGTCAGATTCGAAGCATTTGGTCAGTGCAACTTTACGAGTACACATGCAAAAGATCTAGACCGCATAGCCAGCTCGTTGTGTAAACAGGCTAAGGCCAATAATTCTGTTAAAATTTTGACCAATACTGTACAAAATGATTTAAAAAAAATAAATGGAAAGTCGGTGTATACCTATGAGAGAAAATACCAGTGCGGATGTCCCTAAGCCAAAGGAACTATTCATGGGAGATATATGGAAGCTCCTTTGTTATTAACGCAATACTCTGTTAACAGTAAATTTAATAACCAGTATCTACAGACACTAAGTTTGATAAAAACAATAGAATTCGTGAAAGACGTAAAATTCACTAATAACAAACCGAAGTGGTTTAACTTAAATAAACGGCATCAGAAACAGATAATAGTTTATTAATAACTTTGCTACTTAAGACGGCGATTTGTCTCATTAGAATAAGCAATTAAGCCTGTCTCTTATACACATCTGACGCTGCCGACGAAGAGGATAGT
>CAJXRU010000047.1 GCA_913060565.1 uncultured Gammaproteobacteria bacterium
GTAAGTAATTAACAGCCACAATGACAAACGAAGTAAACAAATAAAGTTAATTGATTAGACAATCGACCGCTATGTGGCCGAAGAAGTTACTAATGCCTATTGACTCGAGAAGGGCTCATATGTGTTAGGCATTTATGCACCCTTCATTTTTTCTTTTAATTTTTTAGCAATATAATCAGCATCTGGCGTACCATCAGGGTTCTCAGAAAAAAAGTTAGCTAAAACTGATATATAAGCTTCACCAAGAGCCACTGTTAGCGCACTTGCAGTTGCCGCTGAGATAGCGCCTCCAGCAACAGAACCAATCCCTGGGAAGAGCTTAAGAATATTTGAAACAATTGCTCGCCCAACAAATGAAACTCCTGTTACACCGATTGCTGAACTAACCAACGTTGACAGGGTTCCTTTTGAAAGTTCCATGCCAAAAACGGACGTAATACCTGCAATCATTCCTATTTGTACTGGTGCAAGAATAGCCACATCTGACATTGGTATTGGGCTTGCACCTGCCGCCGCTGATGCAGTAGCTGCACCAGCAACAACTTTATGAGCTTGATCTTTTTTATATTTCAAGTTCGCTTTCTGTGATGCAGCAAGTGCTCGACGCTTTCCCTCAGGGATTACTTCCGAGGTAATTTCTATTAATTCATTAAGCCCCATTGGAGGAAGTTTAAAGCCCTCATCAAACTCTTCTTCAATAGCTCTAACTCGCATAACATTTCTGGATTCAGGCAGTAAACCCCAAACATCATTTTTGAAGCCTCCGTCAGATCTTGCTTTTGTTATTACAGTAATAAGAGGTACATGCTTAGCTAGCATGTTGTGTAAATTTATCTCTGCATCTTCAACTCTTCGACCATCTTCTTGAATACACAACCATGCAACATGTATGTGCTTATTAGTGTCTTTATCAGTGCACCTCTGAGAAATTATTTTTTCCAGCTCTTCAATCGTACTGGAAAAATCTTTCATCTCTAAACCACGAGTATCAAAAATAGTTAAAGGAATTCCCTCTTTAGATATTTCTCTAGTATTCTGAGTTACAGGTCTGCCTTGGCCTGTCTCTGCAATTTTTGATTGAAATACGGAATTAATAAGAGTGCTTTTACCAACACCTGAACGCCCCGCAATAAGAACGTTGATGTGACCACGTTCGGTGGTGGCTTTTTGTATCGCTTCACTAATTAAATCGTCTAATTTGTGATCCATTTATAATCCTTATGATGAATTTATATGCCTAACGAGGCTGTAGAATTAACCATTCTCAGCCTAAATTTTTAATATAGAAAGACAATAGTTGAGTTAGCGCTGACTTTCAATAGTTAAGTAATTGATTAAAGGTATTTTTATTAAAAGCGTATTTACTGAATGTTGAACGCTTAAATGCATTTAGAAAACGATAATGAGAGTGTTTTGTAGGCTATTCCTCCTACAGCAGGCTGTTGCGTAGTTTTTCTATATTATGTACGAGACAGTACATTTGCCATTGGGCATTCACTTTATCTTGGCCTCGTAACGTGAACTGATTCATGCCTTTATTTACAGTGATATTGCCAAAGACAGGTTCAATCAACCCTAATCGTTTACTGTATTGCCGCCGCCCAATGCTGCTATCTATCTTGATTCGCATTTTGTCTGTGTATGATATTTGATGCTTGGCATTGAGTAAAAATTGGACTTGCCTTCCCCTATCTTTTGGTGGCTTTCGCATACATTGTTGTTGTAATGGGCAGTGCTTGCAGTCGTTTAAATAGCCTGTGAATCGACTGTAACTCTTACCGTTACTTTCAACGCTTTTACAACTTAGCCACAGTATCTTTCCGGCTGGACAACGACATTCCATCTGTTTTTCATTGAAGTGAAAGTCATTGGATGTGAATAACTTGGGTCTGCCTTTACTACGTTTTAATCGCCGCTTCTCTTTTTCTGTATGGTAGGTTTCGCTAGTTTTAAATAAAGGATTACGACTTCTAAATTGGGTGTCAGCGATGTAAGTATTTAGCCCTGTCGTTGCCATGAACTCTAGGTTTTTCTCGCTGTGAAAACCGCTATCAGCGGTGAACGCCGCTGTTTCAAATGCTTCTGGTGTGCCGAGATTACTCAGCGCTTCATTTAGTTGCTCGATGGCTGGTGCTAACGTTTGTTGTTCACCAACACTTCCCCAGACTTGAGCCTGCATGATTATTTGATGCTTATCATCGTTAATCGCTATCCCGTTATATCCTTGGATAGTGCCTTTACTAGTAGTCATTTTGGCGCTGTCGGGGTCGGTGATATTACTCTTAACTGGCTTATTAGTGCTACCCAGTTTTTCTTCACTCATTGCTAAAAATTGTTCAATCTTATCAGCACTTTTATCCAACTTAACTTTTTGTCTTAAGTCATATTCAACTTCGGTTTCATTCGAGCTGTCTTGTGCTTGATGCCTCTCAACTATCTGCTCACTGGCTCGTTTTAGCTTTGCATGTTTACGACCAAGCTCCTCAAAAGTACCGCTCCATTCCTTGCTCGCATTAGACTTTATCTTGCAACCATCAATGGCAAACATGTTTCGGCCGATGAGACCTTCTTCATCGCATATCAATAATACTTGGGTAAATAGTGGTTCAATTTGGTCTTTCATTTTAGCGACAAACGAGGCGATGGAAGTCCAGTGTGGTTGGGCATCGCCTGACAAACTCATGAAAGTAATATTCGTTTCACAGGCATTAGCGATACGGCGGCTCGTGATGAACCCTCTTGAATAACCAAACAGAATAATCTTTAGCATCACTGACGGTGGATACGCCGCGGCGCCTTTCTTGTCATTAGCATACCATTTATCAAAACCTGATAAATCGAGGCGATTATCGACAATATGGGCTAATGCGTATTCAAATGTACCGGGCACAATTTGTTGGGAAAAATCAATGGGAATAAATTTGTTTTGACTGGATAAGTCAGGTTTGTAGTTGGCCATCTCGTTTTACTCGCAACGGATAATAACCATTAGATCACAGACCAGAACACGGTTCAAGCTCAATAATCGAACAATTACGCTAACACTAAAAAGAACGTAAAAACGTTCTTTTTGGATAAATTCTACAGCTTCAACGCCCTGTTAACAGGCAAAAAATCTGTTGGCTAAAATTAGTGACGAAGGAACAAAAGCCAACTGTTTTTTGTCCTTTTTTAACAGCTTGTTAGCAACGCCTAGCCACTAAACCTCGATGCTATTTCAATTTTACTAATTGTCTCTCGTAAGATACCAACACCACCGTTCCATTCAAAATAGTCAATACGTTTTATTAAATCACCTGCTCGTTTCTTTTCTTCTGCGGAAGAATCTAGATCAGTTTTAATTAACTCATACTTAGCATTGATTTCATGAGTATCATGCGAAAAAGATTTACAGCATATTAAGTAAGCTTCCAATGACATTCCATAGTTTGTCGATAATAAATTTACACCTAACTCATTTGATTTTAGTAAAGTCAGAAGATCTTCAGGGGTTAACCTCTCGTTTATAAAGTTTTTATATTCAATCGGTTTCTTTATTTTCAGAACGATCAAAAAACAAAGGAATAAAGGATATAAACTTTCTTCATTCGTTGATGTTTTTATTGAGATGGATAATAAGGAGCAGCAGTGCCCTTGTTCTCTAAGTGATAGATTATAAATCTCAAAAAGTTCAGTAAACATCACTAAGGCTTGCTCACGCTCATACTTAGTTTCACTTCCTGTTTTTGTTTTAAAGTATTCATTGAACCCATGTTTATTGAATAATGCTTTTGCATAGAGCCCTTTATTTGGAGTGGGTAATACATAGTCAACATCAATAAATCGACGTAAATACCCATGAACATCTATCCCATCACCATATACTGACTTTATCGAGTGTCCTAATTGATCTTTATCTGCACCAAGTACAAAAATGATATTTTCTACGCTAAAAAAGTGTTTTGCTTTCTCAAGTATTTCAATTGAAAAATTTGGACGGCAGCGATCCAGTTCGTCAATTATGAATACCAAAGGTTTTTTGTCAGTTTGAGATGAGATATTTGAAGCTAAATCAGCTAATGCAGTCCGAAAAGATACAATTGTTGCTTTCGATTGTTCATATCTATCTAATTGTTCTTTTGCAACACTTTCAGCAAAGGAAGCAAGGGCTTGCTCAGTTACTTTATCTAAGTCTAATGCACCCGCAGTCGCAATTTTTGCAGCTACTGGCACGCTTCTTTTTAGAAGTGATACACCGAGTTTTTTTGTTTTATCTAAATATTCTTTAACCTTATCCTTTTGTTCTGCTTTTGAAATACTTTCAATAGAAGAACTAATTTCACCTAATAATGATATTAGAGCATCATCAGTAAAATCGTTTTCCCAAGCATTGAAGTAGATTGTGGGGATATTCTCATTCTTTAACTGTTGCTCCCACATTCGAAGAAATGTTGTTTTACCTTGCCCCCAAGGAGCATCTATACATAGGACTAGAGGTTCCGTAGATGACTTTACAAACTGTGTCAGCACATTTGAGCTTTCTTGCCTGCCTAGTTCATCATTTTTGAAAGGGTTATCTTCTAAAACTTCTACTTCAGAACGCTTAATTTTCACGAGGCCTCCATGGCTTGCTAACGAGGCTGTAGAATTAATCATTTAAGAAAAACAGCCAATAAATTTTTATTAATTTACACTAAAAACCGCGCATCTACGCGAAATCTGATGCTGTATGAGAGTGATTTATGAAATAAATCACTCTCATCAACGTAGTTTTTGGCTCTGGAATCTAAGATTTATAAATTCTACAGCCTCAACGCCCGCAGCAACGGCAGGCTAAATTGGCGATTTTTGTGCGCTTTTCAGCACAAAAGGTGACAGTTTTAGACTGTCAGATTGACTGCGCTTGTTAGCTGCGGATTCTTGAATATATAACCAAGTCACTTGATTCCCCTATACAAAATGTTTCCCCAGAATAGGAAAAGCCGCATCCACGAATTTCGAAACCTGACCACACTTTTTGGAAGTGATCGGGTTTTCCGTACTTTTTACCATGTAACCATGATCCTGCTTCAACCAGTAGAATTTCATTTTTTGGCCAAGACGAAATAATTTCTATTGCCCAGCCATCATTCGTATATAGAGGTAAACCTCCTCCGTGCAAACCAGACATTCGTATAACTTGGCCTTCTAGTGGTCCAAAACCATCACAAAATAATTCTAGCTCTCGATCTTTATACTCACCGCGATCGCGTAATACCTTCTCTCCTGTTCTACAATCGAACAAGCCTCTACCATCTGAGGTTTCTACTACTATATATTGAGAGCAATCAGAGTAACCTATAGCTCTCATACCTGCTATTCCCCATGCGCCAACTTTTTTCCAAGGAGATTGAGGTTCTGATAAAATAGTGTTTTCAATACGTCTAATTAATTCTTCCATATGGTACCAGATAGATTACAGCCAGCTAACGCTCCCATAAGCCGTGAGCAATGCTGGCACAATTTGTTGCGCCTTTTTTATTTTGCAACCAATGTGATAGCGTTGCGAATCGTGACTTTATGGGCTTGTTAAACGTCGCATACGCGTGTGCTTCTAGATTCCATCGCAGAGTCATGCGGTCGACAATTATTGCCATTAATCACGCTACGTTTACCGCCTCGATTATCTATAATTTCACATGTACAGGTACATGGCTTTCCTAAAGCAGATCTCCACCAGTGATACTTCTTTTGATATTGCTGTTCAAATCTAACAGTGATCTCTACTTTATCCAAAAAGTCGTAAGGTATATGTCTAGCTTTCAATTGGGAAATCAGCATATTTCGATAGAATTTAATCAATGAGTCAAATTCTGTCGTTTTTGGTGAAATGGTCTCGTTCGTCAAATCTAAAGTGACAGTATCTGTGTCTTTTGACATAGCGAAGCTATACAGTTTACCTATGCCCCAGTAGCCGTCCACATCATTATTTCGACTGTTGAACGATCCAATGATACCGCCTGCGATATTCTTCAATTCCTTTCGGCTAGCCACAATGTTCCTTTAGACGTTTAACAGTATATTATCCATAATTCACGATAGTAACGGATAATGGCATTAAAAATTAACACCAAGAATAGGAATAAAACTATTATTTGTCAAAGGTTTAATATTGTTAAAAACATTACGGATTCAACATTATTTTTGTAGAAACTAAGCATTGCGTCATACTCAGCACGCTTGCGCTGAGTATGACGCTGACATATAAAAATTAAGTAATGAAAATCAATTACTTATAAATTACACAACGTAGAAAGTGAGCATTGCAATGCTCACTTTCTACGCAAAAATCTACTATCTCACATAAAACTCATTATAACTGTATGAGAAAACAGTATTAATGAGGTGTTTATTATGAATGTCAGCTCTCCTTTTTTAAATCAATGAGGCAGGGTCAAAACCATTAATTTTATCTTATGATATTCAATGATTTACGCTTTAAGTAATGACTACTTTGGTGGCGTTGTTGCCAGATACAAGTTATGGTTTTGGCTTCACAACTAAGTAGTAACAACCGTTTTAAAAAACACCACAGCTAACGGTAGTTTTCCACCATTAGTTTTGTGTGATCGTTTATGATTATAAAACCATAACCAATTTGTAGTATGATCTTGAACTTCTTCCAACGTATCGAATAGGTTTTTACTCAACCAACTTGAGCTATTTCGTACCCCCAAAAACTTTGCTAGTTGTTTATTAACTAACAAAAGTAATCAGCATGAAAAATGTCATAGAACTGTTAAACCAATTCGCCACAGCCAAAACACACAGGCTTGTAATGGTGATAATAACATTAGCCACAATAACTTTTATTATTCACGGCTAACGCCTCTATGGCCCCTTCCATCAACATTGGAATGTTGGGCGCACAGAAAAATTCCAATGATCAAAATCGATATTGAAATCGTTAAAAGAGGCTAGTAATAAACTAGCCTCTTTTAAGTAACGTATTAGCTCACTTCACATAAACAGAGTAGGTTCTACCTCTAAAGTTTCGTCAAACTCTCTGTTTCTAGCCATTAGGGCGAATAACGCTTTAGCGGTATCCCGAACAGCATCTAGCGAACATTTGTTATAGTTATAAAAATAGTTTTGAACGGTCTGCTCCCAGATATCATCAAAGTCACCTAGGTAACTCTTAGCCTCTTTTCTGCTAATGCTATGCTGAAACGATAAAATAGTTTGTCCGAGCTTATCTGATAATGGCAAGTCTTGGTTAGGTGTGTATGTAATCATAGTGAGTAATCCTTGTATTATTTAATTCACTAATAACTAGATTCGTAACATCTCAATTATTGTAATTTAGGAAAAAAAAGTGAGCCAATGGCTCACCAGTATTATTGCGTTAACAAACTTGTTGTGTTTACTAACATATCACTTTGTTCATTGATGATTTGCATCTCTTCCATTGCTTCTCGATACTCTTGAAATACGCTGAAGTAGGCACCTGATGTCGCATTTATCAATTCACGAACAACAGTCATTATGGCTTCTCTTTGCTTAACATGAAGATGGGCAAAATCTTGCTGTAATATCTCTGCATAAACAAAGTCATCATATCGACCGTACCTCCCGATATCCATCTCATTAATCTTATCTTCATTGTTGTGTATTGAGATTGAGATCAATTCGATAATTTGAATTAGATGCTCTGCTTTTAAGGTAAAAATATTGTCATTCATTGCACTTTCTCTATTTATGGATTCAAAAATAGATAGACTCGACCATGGGAAATTTCACAACCTGACTTCGTAAAAATTTAAAATTAAATTAAAAATAAAACATACAATCAAATAATTGATATTAATTAACCAATGGCAATAAACGATATGAGTAAAATAGTAAATCTTCCGGCAAAATACTTAACAACATCATTGCTAAATATATTGAATAATTTTTTTCTGCCGCTAATCGCGAAATTTTTGATAAAACTCAATACTAATTATGATCATTAATTGACCGTAAAATAATTTAACTGCTAGCATAACTAGTCAATATTGTATAAAAGCTTGATTAAATGAAAGTTTATGATTGATTAACGATATACATTCTCGTAATGCAAGGATTTGCCCTTATGCCATATAAAACAGAGATCAAGAAGTTACAGTATAAAGATCTATTTGAACATTTGGACATTAACACTTATCAAATCGATGTACCGGATGACATGTTTGATGGATGGCAGCAAACGCTTGACCTCTTATCTGAAATAGCCAAAAGTCCTGCTGTGCTAATAATGCGGTTGACGCCTTCCGATATTTCAGTGTTTACGACTAGCAACTCTCAAGGTAACCCTTATAGCCGACACGATAAAGAAGAATTGGGAAATGGGCTTTACTGTGAAACTGTAATTAAAAGTCAAAGTGAACTACATATACCTAACGCACTTAAGGATAAAGAGTGGGACCATAACCCTGATATAAAACTAGGAATGATCGCGTACTGTGGACTCCCCTTAACTTGGCCAGATAAAACACCATTTGGCACTATATGCATGCTAGACAGCCAAGAGCGTGAATACAGCCCAACTTATAGACAGTTATTAAAACAGTTTCAAAATACTATTAATGCTAACTTAGCGAGTTTATATCAGCATTCAGAATTACAATATTTAAATCAAATTCTTAATGATCAAGTTCAACAGAGAACCTCAGAGCTTGCACAACTAAGTGGCAAGTTAATTGAAGAAATAGAAAACCGTAGAGTTATTGAAAATTCAATTGATTATTACAAAAGTTATGATGCACTAACAGGTTTACCCAACCGGTTAAGTTTTATCGATTTATTAACAAAACAACTGAACACATCACTGTCACCAATTACAACGGTTATGTATATAGGATTACGTAACTTTAAATCAATTAATAACAGCTACGGTTATGTGATAGGCGATAAATTACTGCAAAATTTCACTCAGCGTGTTAAGCGTTATTTGAATAATGATACTCTGTTCTCTAGAGTGACAGGTGCTGAATTTATCATTGCACAACCTAAGGAAAAATTAATTGATGAGATGCAGTTAGTTAATCAAATTATAGCCTGTACTAATACCCCTTTTACTCTCGGTGATTTCACAATTACAGTCCCTTGTTTTATTGGTATTGCACAAGCCCCTGTAGATTCAGATGACGCGTCAGAGTTGATTCAAAAAGCGGGAGCGGCGCTACACATGAGTAAAATAGATGGCTCTCAATACACATTTTTTGCACAGCAAAATAACGAAAGTATTGAACAACGCTATCACCTTGAATCGAATTTAGTCAATGTACTAAAAAATAGAGAATTGACTATTCATTATCAACCTTTATTCTGCCTCAAGAATAGTAAGGTGATTGGAGCTGAAGCACTGTTACGCTGGCATAGCCCAACATTAGGCAATATCCCTCCAGATCAGTTTATCAAGCTCGCTGAAAGTAATGGGCAGATTATTGAGATCGGAAATTTTGTTTTACATACCGCCATTTCCCAGGCAGCAAAATGGCATACAATGCAGCTAGAGAATTTTAGAATTGCTATTAATATTTCGCCAGTTCAATTTAGAAATTTAAATTTTGCCGAACATATAGAAGAACTTTTAAGCCTATATAACTTACCAGCGTCGGCATTGGAACTTGAAATCACTGAAGGAATATTGTTACAAGATGAACATTGTGCCCAACACACGATCAAGGTGTTACAGAACCTTGGTGTTCGAGTATCCTTGGATGATTTTGGAACAGGGTATTCCTCATTAAGTTATTTACAAAAATATTCTTTTGATACTCTCAAGATTGACCGTTGCTTTATAACTAATATTGAGAATAACGAGCAGGATCGAGAACTATCAAAGGCAATTATTGCTATTGGTAAAAAATTAGGCATGCATGTCATCGCTGAAGGTGTGGAAACGCGAGTTCAAGATGACTTTATCAAATTCGAAGAGTGCGATATTGGACAAGGCTACCTTTACGGTAAACCAATATCGGCTGAATTATTTGAAAGTAATTATTTAATCAGAATAGATTAGGGATGCTTTCCGTTAAAAATAACAACTATATGATAATTCATAGCTCTAAATATATAATATTAAAACTTAAAAATTAGTTTTTTCCTCAGCTAAAAGAGCTTGTTATTCTTTTGATAAGAATATCAATTACTTCGTGCGGGTCTAACTCTAACGCAGAACAAATTTTGACAAATTCATAAACATCTAATTTTCGTTCGGTAGTTAGCCACCCTACTAAGATCTGTTAATCTTTAGAGGATGAATTTTGTGCAATTGATAAGACTTTTTCGCAAGGTATGAGGAGCGGTAGGCAATACTCGTAATTGCAGCGCGCCTAAACTGATGATCTTGACTCTCAATCGCTTGGCTTTTGATGTGATCTGTCATGGCGTTGATGAGGTATCAACCATGTAAAAGTCGATATCTACATCAACGATTTCAAAGTGCTCAACGTGAAGTGTGTAGTCGAGTACAAATTGATCCTTATGTGACATATTGTCACCGGCCTGCATGGAGAGATCACTGACATAAAAGTTGCCTTTTACCTCAGGAGTGACGAGCTCAGCGCTGGAGTTATCGTTATTACAACCCGATAACAACAGCGCAGCTAATAGCACGTAAACTTTAGTGTTTAACGCTTGCTTAGCATGTATTAAAAACAGGCTAAATTGTGTGGTATCCATGTGATAGCTCTTTTATTGAGCTTGTTGTAATCGCCAAAGCTTTAGATAATGTCCGTTTTGGGCTAACAGTTGTTGGTGATTTCCTTCCTCGACAATATTTCCTTTGTCGAGCACGATAATGCGATCACATTGACTCAGCGCATTTAGACGATGTGCAATAAGTACCGCGCTGCGTCCTTGGGTAATTTGTGCCATGTTGCTTAACACTATGGCTTCTGACTCATAATCAAGGGCACTGGTGGCCTCATCGAAAATTAGCAGTTTAGGGTTATTAATCAGCGCCCGGGCAATAGCGATACGTTGACGTTGCCCGCCAGATAAATTACTACCGCGCTCGCCAACGCCAGTTTCTAAACCCTGCGGTAACGATGCAACAAACTCACTGGCGCCAGCTAGCGTTAAGGCGGCATCAATTTGTTCATTGGACGCTGACGGCGCATTATAGCGCAGATTATCGAGAATAGAGCCATTAAAAAGAACATTTTCTTGCAATACAACACCAATTTTTTGGCGCAGTAAGTCGGGATCGATAAGCGCGAGATCCATACCATCTATCATCACTTGTCCTTGTGATGGCACATACAGCCGCTGAATTAATTTCGTCACAGTGCTTTTACCAGAGCCTGAGTGCCCTGTGATACCAATGACTTCGCCGGGATTGACCTCAAGAGAAAACTGATGCAATACATCGTGTGCAGCATCTTGGTAACGAAAGTTAACTTGATTAAAGGTTATCGCACCGTCAATCTCACCTAATCCAGCGCGTCCGGCATCACTTTGTTTTTCGACATCGTGATTAATAATTTCGCCAACGCGTTCAAGGCTAATTAGGGTATGCTGAAATTCTTGCCATGTGCCAGCTAAACGTAAAATAGGCAGGGTAACATGGCCGCTAAACATGTTAAACGCGATTAACTGCCCCATTGACAGTGCGCCATCTAACACTAATTTTACGCCGTAAAATAGCACGATAGCCGACGTAATCTTTTGAATAAACCCAATAATTTGCGAGGCATTGATACTGACTTTTTTACCAGCAAATGACGCTTTTACATAACGGCTTAAGCGGTTTTTCCATTGCTCGTTAAAGCGGTGTTCTATGCCATTTGATTTAATGGTTTCAATGGCCGAAATAGCTTCGGTTAAAAAGCCAGTATTGTCACTTAGCTCTTCAAATTCTTGGCTCACGCGCTTGCGGATCATGGGGCTGAGAATAAACCACACGATTAAATAGACGATTAAACTGAGGATGACAATGGCGGTTAGTGCCGGGCTGTAAAAAAACATCACGGCTAAAAATACCACCACAAAAAGTAAGTCGATAACTAGGGTGAGTGACGAGCCAGTTAAAAAGTCGCGAATTTGGTCGAGTTCGCGCAATTTGGCAATGATCTCGCCACTTTTTCGCTTTCTAAAAAAGGTCAGGGGCAGGCGTAATAAATGTCGGTACACACGGCCGCTTAATTCGCTGTTAATGGCACTGGTAAAGTGAGTAAATAGGTAGCTGCGCAACAGGCTCATTACGGGCTCTAATACGGCTAACCCCAACATGGCAATCGCGAGGGTTTCTAAGCTCGAGAGGCTGCGATTGACCAGCACTTTATCTATAAGGGTTTGAAAAAAAAGCGGCGAGACTAGCGCAATAAGCTGAATGCAGGCGCTAATGAGTAGCACCCGAGTGACGGTGCGTTTATGTTTTTTAATTAATGGTAAAAACCAGCTTAAGTCAAAGGCCTTTGCGGGCGCTCTAGCCACGTCTTTTTTGATATAAATCCACTCAATGTCGGCGCTGTTGTGTAATTGTGCTTTAGCAACGGTTACAAATTCTTTTGCGTCATGGTGTGGTAGTGCCAACTGATAGTTCTGCGCGTCTTGTGACAGTATAGCGGCATATTGCGGGCTATCACTTTGGGTGATTTTCTCGTCGCTGATGCGGACAATGGCGGGTAATACCGCCATTTTTTCCTGCGTTGGTATGTGTTTTATATCACTGGCGTGCCATCCCATTAATTTAATGGCTGACAATGTATCTTTAATGTCATATGGGCGGTTGTATACGCCAACGCGATGCACCAGCTGCGATTTATCGATGGCAATATGCCAGTGCTTGGCGATTGCGCTAATGGCATCAATCGCGCCATCGTGTTGCTGCTCAGTTCGATTCATGATTAACGCTCTCTAAGGGCTTCAGATTGATACTGCGCGATGGGGGAAAGAATATAGTCGATAATGCGCCGTTCATCGGTTTTTATGTCTGCTTGTAAACTCATGCCCGCCGCCAATGCTATGGCACCGCCTTTTGCATCAATATGCAAAGTGTTTAACGTCACTTGCGCTTCAAATACCCAACCGAGTTGTTCATCGAGCACGGCGTCGGTTGAAATATTGGTAATGACACCTTCGATGGTGCCGTATTTGGTATAACTAAAGGCGTCAATTTTTATCTTGACCAGTTGGCCTTGCTGCACAAAGCCAATGTCTTGATTGAGCACTTTGATTTGTGCTTGCAATGTTTGGCTTTGCGGCACAATAACCATTAATTGCTCTGCGCTGGTGACCACTCCGCCAATGGTGTGGATGGCCAGTTGCTGAACAATGCCATCAACGGGAGAGTGAATAGTGGTTAGGCGGCTTAATTCTTTGGCGCTTAACCATTCTTGTTCCAGATTTAACAATTGGCCACTGACGGTGTTAATGGTGGTTTGTTGTTCGCGCTGCCATTGACGTTGATATTGCGTTACGCGGTGCTCTATGGTGGCAATGGCTTGATTATTTTCTGCTTGTTGTGCTTTTAACGTGGCCAGTTCACCGGAAAGCAGTAAGCGCTCATTTTCACTGGCGTCATAATCTATTTGAGGGTAAGCGCCTTTGTCTAATAAGTTTTTTAATGCTTTTTGACGTTTTTCTAATAACGATATCCGTTGGTGATTGGCATTGATTTGCGCCTTCAACGTGGTACCTTGTGCCTTGGTTTGCTCAAGCTCGCTGGCCAGTGTTTTTAGCTGTGCTTGATGTTCTAACCACTGACTTTTTAATAGCATAGTTTGCTGCGTCATCATGACATCAGGCACTGGGTAGTCGATGCTAAACGCTTGGTTTATTTCGCCGCTCAACAGACGTTTAGCGCGCGCTAACTCAAAGCGGCTATTGAGCCACTGATCCGCAAGCTGTTTTTCACGCGCACTTTCTATGGTGGAATTAAGGGTCAGTAAGCGCTGACCTTTAACAACGAGTTGGCCATCTTTAACATCAATAGACGCTACCTTAGCGGTGTCTAATGATTTTATGACTTTGCTGTGACCGTCAACGATCAAACGCCCGGTAGCATTGGCAATAATTTCCAGTTTACCCAGATAGCTCCAAATAAAAATGAGCAGCAAAACAAGACATACCCCCCAGCCAAGCATACGGCTAAGTGGTGCCGGCGGCTTGTGAGTCACCTCTTGAAAGCTAGGTAAGAACTCGTAATCTATGGGACGATGCCCAAAGCTTTTAAAAAAAGAAGATAAAGACATTTTATTCACCTACCGACATAGAGGACTGCATTGACCATAGTTTGGCGTAACAACCTTGTTGGTTTATTAGTTGTTGATGATTACCCATTTCACTGACTTGGCCTTGTTCTATGGCAACAATCGTATCGCAATGAGCAACGGTTGACAGACGATGAGCAATAATAATCACGGTTCTGTTGTGGCTAATTTCTTTCATATTCTCATTGATAATGGCTTGTGACGCATCATCGAGCGCGCTGGTGGCTTCATCAAAAATGAGGATCGGTGGATTGGCCATTAAGGCTCTTGCTATTGCTAGCCGCTGGCGCTGGCCGCCGGATAAGTTAAGTCCGCCTTCGCTTAATGTGGTGTCATAGCCATCACTAAGCCCTAAAATAAATTCGTGTGCGCCAGCGAGCTTGGCACAGCTAATGACCTTATCGAGTGGGGCGCTAGGAAAATTAACCGCTAAATTGTTGCGCACTGTGTCGTTAAACAAGTAATTGTCTTGCAATACTATGCCAATTTGTGAGCGCAAAGCGGGGAGATTAAGGGTGTTAATGTCAATGCCGTCGATGTGTACACTGCCTTGATGTGGCTTGTACAATCCTTGAATAACCTTGGTTAGTGTTGATTTTCCTGAGCCACTAGGGCCGACAATGCCAATGGACTGACCGGCGTTTATATCCAAAGAGAGGTTGTTAATAACGTTGGGGTTATTTGGTTGATAGCGAAAATCAATATGGCGCAAGGAAATGTGGCCTTTGAGTGGCGGTGGTAACAGTTGTTTGTCGTTGAGTTCACTGGGGGTATTAAGTACATCACCCAAGCGCTCGACACTAACTTTTGCTTGAATAAACTGTTGCCACAGCTGGGCTAAACGCACTAAAGGGCCACTGACATGACTGGTCATCATGTTAAATGCGATCAACGCGCCTATGGTCAGTTGTGTGTCAATCACCAAGGTGGCACCAACCCATAACACAATAACGATAGTGGTTTTTTGAATCAGTTCAACGGCTTGTGAATAGCTATTTTGAACAAATTGCAATTTGACGTTGGCCTGTAAATAGTCGTTAATTTGCTCGTCATATTTATGGGCTAGTCGGGGTTCAATCGCCATGGCTTTGGTTGTTTCAATCGCACATACCGACTCGGTTAAAAAGGCATTATTAACGGCGCCTAGACCAAAAGCTTGTTCGGTTCTGCTTGTTAGCAGGGGGGTTGATAGCCAACACAATAATATGTAACAGGGAATAGATAGCGCGACAATAGCGGTTAATAATGGCGAGTAATAGTACATTACCGCAAAGAAAATCACGCTAAAGCCGAGATCGATAATTAAGGTGAGTCCGGCGCCGGTAATAAATTCGCGAATACCGGCAAGTTCTCTGATGCGCATCACAATAATGCCAACGCTGCGGGATTTAAAGAATAATAACGGCAGGTGCATAATGTGGTTAAAGAGTTTGTCGCCTAACTCGGTGTCAACACGGTTGGTGGTATGGGCGAGTTGATATTCTCTTAGGCCTTTGAGTAGCATTTCAAACGCCGCCACCGCCACCATTGCTCCAATAAGAATTTCCAGCGTTGATAGCCGGCCAGACACTAACACTTTGTCCATGACCACTTGGAAAAACAGCGGTGTTAACAGTGCCAATAATTGCATAAAAAACGAAAAAAGTAGCACTTCCCACAAGAGTGGCTTAAAACGCGCTAACGCCGGAATAAACCAGCGGATATCAAAACGCGAACTGTGGGTTCTTAGTTGATACGCGGTGGTGGAAAATTGCGCGCAAAAGGCTTCTTTTGTAAGGGTGGTTGGTTGTGTTTGTCCGTGCATTAGCAACAAGACTTGTTCGTCATTGACTTTGGCCACCAAGGCAACATCACCGTTGTGGTTGGTCATGGTTAGGGGGAGCTGTTCACTGCTGATATGTGCAGGATTTAAGGTGATGCGTTTGGCGCGTGTCGAGCTGTGTTTTGAAAAGTGTTTTAACGCCTTAGGTAAAGCAAGCGCTGCACTTTCTTTAACTAAATCGTCAAGGTTATCGACGTTGATATCGATCTGTTGTAGTTGTGCTTGTGTCAATAATGACTGCAGTATCGCGTGATGGTCGTGAGCCATATGAGTCCTTAAACAGCGGTAACAAATACGTTACCGCTGTGATTTGGTGGAAATAGTTAGCTAATTAACTAACGATTAAGTTGAGCGCATTGGTTGGTGTGCTCACCAGTTGCTCTGTTTCAATAGTAGCAGAATTGCTTGCGCTATCTTCAAAGCTGCTCATCTCTTGTATCAACAAGTTGATGTCGTCGGTGCTGTATTCGCCACTACGTGTTTTAACCACAAGATGTTGATAAGCATCACCACTAAGCCAGTTTAAAATACGCGCGGTTGCACCGCTAACATAGTCGCTACCATCACTATTGAGCTGGGTAATGATTAGATCGTTACCGTCAAGTGAGTAACGCACATCATTGCTCCATACACGCAAGGTATCTGTTTTCCCATCGGTGGCATAGTTATCAACACTTTTTTCACCGCTTGATCTAAATCGCAGCTGGTATCGGTCAAAACCTTGACCACCAACGAACTTGTCATCACCACCAGTGCGGGTTTTAAACAGGTCGTTACCAGCTAATCCAAGGTAAATTGTGCTGTCGTTGTTATCGTCGATTTTATCAAGTTCATCGGTGAGGGTAATAATCTCACGATTATCAATGATGATATCTTCTTCAATGATTAGGTTTGGATCAATCACAGGCACTAGGGCAACTTCACGCAGTTCACTATTGAATGTGACCATACCGTCATTGGTTTCAATCAAGAAAACAGGACTGTCAATACTAGTGATGATGCTATCTATAGCACTTAAGCGCGGATCGCTGCTTGTATCGCCACGGCCTCGATAGCTGTAATTAGCAACACGTGTTAAATCATCTAGGCTGACATCAAGCGTTAACTGCGTTGACTGATAACGCATCACAGATCCGAATCCTTGATAGATATATTGTTCATCCGTCAGAGTCAATGTACCGATTTGCGTCAGGAAGCTAAAGCTGCTTAATGGCGTGTCACCCACATGGATACGCACGCTAAAGTCATTGCTAGAGCTTGATGCGATTAATTGCCCATTGCTCATGAAAATAGATAATTCGCTAAAATCATAAGCGCGCAGATCAAAGGTGGTTGCTATAGCGCCAGTTAGTGATTGATTAACATCAAAGCGCCCTGAATTTGCTTCAACGAGCAGGGTTTGATCCATGAGAATATCCATCACGCGCTGCGCTACATCGTCACCGCTTATTTGACGTTTACCATTGCTGATATTAATGGCGCTTTTATCGTCAAGTAGCATCCAGTCAACTAATACCGCCGTGGCTTGCGTGTCTTTACTTGTCACATGAAGATCATTGCCGTCGACGCTATACACTAATTCTCCCAGTGCTGCTTTGGTTAGCTCTAGCGTATCTGGCTCGCTATTTGTGCCAGTAAAGTGGATGCGTTTTAGGCCCGAAGAGGTGGTTGTTAATACCACTTTATCTTGGCCTTGTGCGGCAAAAACTTCATCGTTGCCATCGCTATACAGGTAAATAACGTCATCGTCTTGACCGCCTGTGACGCGATGGTTACCACTGCCCACTGAAATATGGTTGTTACCGCGAGCAACGCTTAATACAAAGTCATCGCTAATGGCTAGGCGCTCAATATTATAGTCGTGTTCCATATAGAGGGTGTCACCGTCAAACGATAGCGTGTTGGCGGTGATCGCACTTGGCTTGTCAACGCTAAGCTCATGGTAGGTGATTGCTAAGGCGTCATTAACCATTGCTACGCTAATTTGCGCATCCGTTAACGTAATGCGTGTATTGTTTGGCGCCAGTTCGCCAAGTGCATGAACGTATTGGCTAACCAATTGTTGACTTAATGTTGGCTCATTTAAGTGCATTAACGCGTTAAATTGCGCGCTATCAAGATCAAGGCTAATTGATCGAGCTTGTGCATCGGTCATGCTCTCAAGCGCTAGGGTAGATGCCGTGCGTTGTAAGTTAAATTGCCCCAAAGGCGTGATGAGGCTGAATTCCGATGCGTCACTATAGCTCAGTGCAAGTGCATCAATTGCCACTGCAACCTCGGTTAAGGTATCAGCGTCGTTGCTTGATGTAATTTGCGTTAGGTTGCCGTTGGCGTCAAAGCGCACGTTAGCGTCACTTAGTGCGATGCTCTGGTTTTGTGCTGCTAAATAACGTACTTGTGCGCTCACTAATGCACTGCTCAAATCAGTGGTATCAGCTAAGTGATTAAGTAACTCATTGACACTTAAGGTTGATAAGTCAGGTGATGCACCAACGTAATTAATGGCATAACCATCTGCTTGGCTGTAACCAATGCTCAGAGCACTGTCAGTGAAGCTAATGGTTAGTGGTGTTGTCATTTGGGCGAGATTCGCCACACTAGCATCAAGCGAGGCATTGTTGCTAAAGTGCAAGGTGTCTTGGGTTGCACTGAGCGTTACTTGCGTTAATGCTAAATCTTTAACGGCAATTGCATTGACTCGATATTGACCACTGTTAAACGACAATTCACCGCTGTTGGCATATACGTTATAAGCGGTATCACTGTAATGAGCATCAACAGTGCTTGATAGTAATGTTGCGTCAAATGCCAGTTTTTGATTGATGTACTCACTGGTGTATGTGGTATTTGAAGCGCCCGCAATAATGTTGATGTGCTGGTTTTGTTCGCTGACAAACCAATCATTAATTAACACAATCGCCTGTTGCTCCACTAGTATGTCACCATGACCTTGAACAATCACCAAGCTATCGCCACTGCGCTCAAAATAGAAACTCGTTGCCCCATCAAAGACTAAGGTATCAAGTGAGCTTGCAGCATCAGCGTTATCAATGATTTTTACCCCAGTAATATCGCTACCAATGCGGTAAGTATCGCTGCCTTCGTTCCCTGAAATGACATCATCACCATGGCCTAGCGTAATGGTGTCATTGCCGTAATGCCCTTGAATAAAGTCATTGCGATCGCTGCCAATAATTACATCATTGCCGTTTGAGCCAACCACGTACTCAATAGTGCTTAGATCAGTTGTTTGACCATCAAGAATGTTAGCGCTTAAATTAATGCTTGTTTGGTGTGCATGCGAGGATAACGCCTTGCTATACCATTGACCGTTGCTGTATTGCGAAGTAATCGTGGCGTTGTTTAGTGTAACGCTAATCACTTCATTCTCTGTTGTATCAAGCATTTGGTAGAGTTGATACACGCGTTGCTGCTCTGCGCTAAGGCCTGTTGGCGAGTCACTAGCGATCACGGTTTGCCACTGTGCCAATGACAGGTCTAGGCTTAGATTTACCGCTTTTAAGCGCGCTTGATCGCTATCGGCTGTAATGATGAAGTTACCTTGCGCTAACTGAACAACTAAGTTGTCTTGTCGATCGCTATTGCTGACAAACGATGTCAGTGTCACTTGCGTTGGCGCTGTATCCGCCGCGCTATCGAGACTAACGATGAGATTATCACCAATAATGCGCAGCGATATTTCATCAATATTTAACAGCGCATCACCCGCTGCATTAGACAATTGTAAAATGTCACCGTCTTGGGTATCAGCGTCGGTTAATTGCGCATTATTGTGAATAACGACGGTGCTATGACCTTGTTGTACTATGTAAGCGTCTTGGCCGTCACCGCCGGTTAAGTGGCCACCGTTAAGGCCAGCTGACAATAAGTCGTCTCCTGCACCGCCTTCGATGGTATCTACGCCTGTGCCACCACTTAAGTAGTTGTCTTGCGCGTTACCGGTGATGATGTCATCACTTGCGGCGCCAATCACATTAACAAGGGTGTCGGTGAGTAATTGGCCGTTTTTTTCACTGCCATTGCTATCAATTTGACTTACGCTGGCATCGTTTAAGTCGATGTCAGTGCGACTAATGGTTTCAGAGCTATTGAGGATGATGGTGCTAACTGTTGGTGATTCAAAAGCGCCTTGTTCATTTGCACTGTGGTTAAGCACATAGAAGTTACCAAAACCATCTTGCAAATTAAGGTGACGGCGCTCTTCGCTAGCGATGTAGTTTATATCGCTACTATAGCCATAATCTGCGCGGTATTGCGCTAATGTGTCACGGCTTGGGTTATAGACATCTGCGTATTCATAATAGCCATTAATACGCACAGTGGTGTTGTCATCACCTGAGGTTAACACTAGCGCATAGCCATCTTGGCTAAAGGTTACGCCGGTGGCGCTTAGCGCTAAGATGTCTTGTTCTCCTTGACGATCTGCTAAGAACTCATCACGGCCAATGGCGTTATTAATTATCACGTGTTGGCTAGCATCGCTGTGATAGTTACCAACAATGTAGGTGTCTATGCCAAGGCCGCCTTCAAGGTAGGCATCACCAGCACTTGCCACGAGTACATCGTTTCCGGCACGGCCGTACAATTTATCGTCGCCGCCATTGCCGCTAATCACATTATTGGCTGCATTACCTTTAATGATATCGCTGTGCTGGGTGCCGGTGACATGCTCAATGTTATGCAGGCCAAAGTTATTGAGTTGCTTGCTCACTAAATCAACATTGCCGGAAGCTAAGTCAACATCCACCCCCCAGCTAATGCTGGAAAAACTGGCTAAATCGTCATTGTCATTAACGTCGTTACCACCGCTAATCACACCAGTTAAATCAACAGATAAGAAGTTAAAGGTATCGGCTAGGTTAGCGCCGGTATATTGCTTATCCCCCTCACTGACCATCACAATGTTGCGCTTGTCATTGTCACCGACAATAGTGTCGTTACCGCCACCTAAGCTAAAGAAAGTTGAGGCAATATCACTTGCTGCTAATGTTAGGTTTTGCTCTTCTATGCCGTAACTGCCAAAGCCTGCTTGTGACGAGCTATTGTAAGTTTCATTGGTATCGTTAATGAGCAAACGACCAGGACCGGTGTATTTTACTAATTCGGCTTCATTGAGGCTGGCTGAATTACTAATACCTACGCCTGATGCAATTAAGTCTGTACCGTTGTAAAAACCGCCTGCAAGTTTTTTAAGTTTTGCATCGTCTGCATGAGGCAGTAATTGTCCTGCGTCATTGGTTTGATGCTCAACACTTAAGTTATATTGATAGGTTTGACCGTTATAGGTGTAGACACGAATAAGCCCTTCACTATCAACATAAGCGCGAGCGCCGTCACCCATAATAGAATCATCAGCTTGAAGAAAAAACTCTGAATCATAGGTCGGCACAGCATTTGAATAAACATAACGATCAACGTTACTTGCGGTAAGTTGAGACAAATACTCCGTCGCGTTATTTTGTGCGCTTAGTTCAAATTGCTTGAGTAAGCTCTCTTTTTCTGCGCCATCTGGCATACCAAAACCAAAGGCTATTGAAAGGCCCGCTTCAACGCGGTTTCCTAGACTTACGCCTTGTGAGCGCAGCTGTTCACCAACGCGCACTGCGGTGTAAACCACGCCCGCAATGGCTAAAGCAGCGCCAATCACTGCGCCAACCGGGCCTGCCGCTGACGTTATTGCGCCCGCCGTTGCAAAAATACCAGCGGCTACGCCTGCACCAGCGACTAAACCAGTGCTGATGGCAGCAGTGCCCGCTAGCGCAACCAGAGCAGTGACACCAAAGGTTAAACCAACAATAGCGCCAGCGGTGGCTAGTGACCCTGAAACCGCCGCATCGATTCGTTCATTTTTGCTTAAGGCAGTATTAGCCGCCGCTTTGAAGGAATCGACCGCCGACCAAATAGCAAATGGCGCGGCAATAACGCCGCCAATAGCACCGCCCCAGCGGCCAATTGCATTGCCGACTTTACTTAATAACGAGCCAAACTTCGCCGAGCTAACCAAGGTTGAAGCGGCATTAAATAGGGTATCTATACTGTCTAGGGCATAGTCGGTGATGTCGGCTAATAAACCGCCTAAATCACGACCCGCTTGCAGGTTGTTGCCTTTGGCAAATGATGCATTAATGCTAAAGATGCTCGATGGTGTGGTAATGGCAAATAACAGCGCGCTAAAGCGCTCAACGCCTTTAGAAATACTTTGATTAATCGGTGAGTTTTCAACGCGATTAGCAATTTTTGAAATCGCTTGTGAGATTGAGGTCGTCTGAGAGACACCATCTGGCACAAGTGTGGTCGATGGCAAGTTGTGGCCATTGCGGATCGCTTGCTCAGTGCTTTGCGATAAACGGTCAAACTCTTCTAATCCGTTAAAGCGTGAAGTTACCTGCGCTTTAACATTGTCATTACCAGAGAATAGTGCCGTTGGGTTTTCACTATTGAGTTGTTTTAGGGCGCCGAGTAAATCAAGGTTTTGCGCAAAGCCTTTGTTGTAGCTCAGGCTCATGAAGCTGTTGGCATCAAAACTAATGCGATTACTGTCAAGTAGGCTGCGCCAGTTGTCTGTTGAAGCAATTTGGTTACTGCTTAGGCGGTCGCCATCGATCATCACGCCCATATCGTACAGATCAACTAAACGCAGTCCGTCAAAGGCTTGTGTTTCGCCAACCTGATTAATTAACGCGGTGCGCTGTGAAATAACCGCTTGGGTTAATTCAATAACAAAGCTGTTGGTATCGCGATTGTCAATAGTATCTGTGTGATCGGTAACGACATAATCAAACACGGTATCAATACCAAATTGTTTGGCCAGTAGCGCGTCAGCATTGGTTAATGAGCCTGTGCCCGTGACCTCACCCAGCATGGGGTTGTAAAGACGATAATCTTCACTAAAGGTATCGACGTAAAGTACGTAATTTTGACCTTTGGCGTTAAGCTCAATCGAGAACTGACCGTCGCCAAGGTTTACCAATACATTGCGAATTGCATTAGTGCTAGCGTTGCCTTGTTCACGCACCGCTTGATCTGTGGCTGGGTTGTTGTGGCTTGCTTCAAGCACGGCGGCAACAAAGCGATTGGCAGTGGCGATATCAGCGTCGCTAGCTATGCCTTGTGATTGACGCTTAAAAATAGCATTGGCTTGATTAAGATTGCTAATAAAGACACTCGCACCGACGCCGTCATCAATAGCGTAGGCATGTATATAGGCCTTGATCACATCAGATTGCGTTAGGTTAATTTCAGCGGTTTGTGATAACACACCACTTAATGAACTCAGGCGTACATTGGTATCACCATCGACTGATTTTGCGTTGTTATACAGTGACGTAGCTTGGTTTTGCAATAGCTCGACGTTGCTGCGCTGTTCGGCACGTGATTGATATGCATCACCGGTCAGGTTTAGATACGCCTCTTTGGCTGAGCCTTGTACGCGTAAAATATTATTGGTGGCACCTTGTGCCGGGTGTGCTTGTAGGTAGCGCTCAGTGAGATTGATTAAATTCTCAAGTGCGGTGTGCGCGGTATCAGCTGGCGCTTTTTTGTAGTCTTGCAGCGCTGTCATTATCGAAATGTATTTCACGATATCTGTATTGCGAAAATCGCGATTAGTCGCTGCGAATGTTTCTGGTGACAAGTCTAAGACTTGGCGCGCAAAGTATTCAGAGGCTAATTGTAAGTCGTGAGCTGACAGTGGGTCATTGCTGTTGGCACTGGCAATATCGCGTCCGACAACGGCTAATAGCAAGGCATTTTGACGCGTGCTATTATTACCGGTTAACGCTAAATGGCTAAATAAATCAACATCTTGAGTTGGCGTATCAAAAAAATCATTACTTAGTGTAATCGCTAGCGCATTGTCTGGCGTAATGTGCATTGATGATTCTGGCGCACCTAATGCTGTCGTTAAGATAATGGCGCTGCGCTTATTTTCACCAAAGTCTAAGCCGTCTAATTGACCCAGTAACGTTTTACCTTGTTCAAGTAAATTGAGCTTGTCTTTGAGGGGTAAGTCAGCGGGGGGCGCAATTTTTATCACGATATCACCGCGTTTCAAGGTCACTTCTTGACCTGACGCAAGGGCGTAATGATACGGGGTATTGATGTCGTCTAATACCAGCTGTAATTGCTGGGTTGCTGTGTGTGTTAAGAAATCTGGGTGCTGAGCACCAAACTTTTGAGCGTCGACATCAATGATATTACGGGCAAAAAATTCACCGGCCTTGGCAATTTCTGCTGAGGTCATGGCGCTGTTGTTTAGTTGCGCTGTTAAATCACTGCCGATAATAGACAGTAAACTGGCATTTTGGTGCGTAAAGTGACCGTTTTTCGCCATAATATCTTGCAGAGATTGGCGCGCAGGATCAGGCTCGCTGAAAAAGTCACTGCCAAGGACGATATTTAATTGACCATACTCTGAAATCCCTACTTGAGTTTTTGGGCTAAATGCCGCGGTAGAAATATTGATTTGCTCACGTGTTAAGCTGCCCAGTTCATAGTCTGACAATTGTGAAAGTAGAGTTTTTGCGTGATCTACAAGGCGCACTTTTTGTGCAACGCTTAATCCGCTTTCCACCGATAAGTGAATAATGCTGCCTTGGCCATTAAGTTGTAAGCTTATTTGTCCTGACGAAATGATGTCGCGATTAAGCGCTGTGGCTTGAGCACCAACACGTTCTAATAATTGGTTTAGCTGCTCAGTTGGGTTTAATGGCGCTGGGGTGGTATCTGTTGGTGTACTCTCTCCATTGCTACCTTCGGATTCTAATGTTTCATAGGGGTTATATGTAACGTATGGATCGGTAGTCGTATCAGTATTATCTGGTTCAAGGGTGTCATACACCGTTGTTGCATCAGAGTCACCTGGTTGAAGGGTGTCATACACCGTTGTTGTACTGTCAGTCGTATCAGGTACTAAGGTATCGTCGTTGTTGTTGCTATTGTTGCTATTTGGATTGTTTGATAGATCATAAAGGACTGGCGCTTCAAGGCTTTGTGTCACTTGATCTTTAAGTAATGCCAGCGCTTTACTTCTGCCTGAACCATGGGTTTGTATATAGCCATCAATTAAGCTGATCAATTGTCCTGATACTGCGTCATAGCCTGCTGGGCTTGTCGCGTGAAGTTGTGTCAGCTTGTCGATAATGGCTTGGTAACTCTCACCAATTGGTTTAAGCGTAACGTGTGCGTTAGTTTTTAGCTCCGCCACGCTCCAAATGCCGCCACTGGCTAAGTCAGTTCCAGCATTGCGCACTTGTAGGGTTGTAACCGTTTCAACGGCAGATACGCTATGCTCAGTCACGGGAGTGGGGGTAAACTCAGCGTTAAAGTTTACGGTGTCTAGCGTTTTACCTGTAAGTGAGGAAACTGCCATCAGTAGTGTGTTAGCTGCGGCGTTTTGATCATTTGCTAGTGACGCTTGGTTAATGACCAAATGCGCAACATTGTCGTAGGCCACGCCGTTGACATCGGTATAGTTATTATAAAATATCGTGGTGTCAGCCATTGAGACAATGAGTTTTTTATCACTGTTTTTTAGCGCTTGTAATAAGCTTCGCCCTTGCTCGGTGCTGTTTATGTCATTGAATAAAGTCATTAAGTGTTGTTGTGATTGCACTTGAGTAATCAGATCACTTTGAAAGAAAACACCTAAAGTGCCATAACGGCCCATTTTTATGCGATCAGATGAATGCACATCGGTTTGTAAAATAGTGTCAATATCACCCGGCGATAAAGTGACGCCAGATTTGAATATGGTACTTTGTTCAAAGCCGAATGACGCCGAATCAGTGATGCCATTTGGATCAACATACAAACTAACGTCAATTGAGAAAGATGATGTTTCTTGAATTGGACGTGTTTCAAGGCCGTTGTCGGCAAATCCGCGGTTGTAAATTTCAGCGAAGGTCTCTTTCCAGTTGTCAGCGGTTAGTGAGTAGCTTGTACCAACCCACGGGTCGATCACATAGGCGCCTGGGTTTAGCCCAAAATCAAAGTTTTCCCATGAGGTAAATTGCTGATATTGATTAGGTGCTTGGGTGAGTCCGCCAACGATAAAGACATGAGAGCCACGTGATTTACCATCGCTCCCTTCATAATTGGTGTCCATGATATTGAAAATGGCAAAACCAGTTTGCTTATCACTGATCATTTGTTTAACCGCAATAGCAACGTGCTCAGAACAGTTACCAGCGCCAACGGCTTCGACAATGCTCGATACCGTCATGAGTTTTTCAAAGGCGGTCAGTTTCAGTTGTGTGCGAGAGCCATTAGTGCCTACAGCGGCGTCTATGGTGTCGCGCAGTGCGTTCTCAGCGCTTAGCACGTCGATTCCTAGTGCGGTGAGGCGGTCGTAGTTATCTTTAAGATTATAAGCGCCATCATCTAGCGTTGAACTGACGTGGGCGAACAAATTGTCAATATAGTCCGTGGCGTTGTTGTTACTAGTATTTGGATTGAGCGGCTGATAATTATCCGTTGGGTTTAACGGTTGATAATCATTTGTAGGGTTTAATGGCTGATAATCATCTGTTGGGTTTAATGGCTGATAATCATTTGTTGGATTTAGTGGCTGATAGTCATCTGTCGCCTGTGGGCTGCTAACGTCAATCTCAATCGGTTGATTTTGATCGCTCGTGCTAAATACCAATGGCTGATAGTCGCTGTCTATTTGCGCTAAGTCTGGATAGTCAGTGGTTAATGTTTCACGATTAATAAGGCTCGCGTAACCGTTGTCATCAACCGTCACTCCGGTGCTGCCGTCGGGTGAGCTATGTAAATGTAAAAACGCTGTCGTATCGCCGCCCATTGGACTAATTACGACATCGCTGTTGTCAATTGCGGCGCTAATGGCGTTATATTGCTGAGCGATAAGGCTGTCTATGTTGTCGAGCGCAATAATGGCGCGGCCGCTGCTGTCAGTGACTTGAAACTCAAGTATGCTAAAGACCGTTTGCCCTTGGCTGTTGAGGGTTTTAATCGTTAGCGTGTTGTCGCTATTACCCTGTTTGGCGTAAGTAATAGGGTCGATTTGCTTGAACGTGAAATGGACTTTGTTACCAAAAGCATCGGCGTGCACACTGCCGTCAGTGTTTAATAGGGTAAATACCTTGGCGTCGTAATTTAAATAGCCTGCGCTGTCTAATTGAATTGTCGATACTAGGTGCTCTAGGGCGTTGGTTTGGTTAATTGAACGAGCCAATTCACTGCCTAGTTGATCGGCAAGCTCGTTACTGACGATGCGATTGTGTTCATCAGCTGCTTTTAGTTGGTTATCACGTAAATGACTCGTCACCGGCATTAATGCAACATTGGAGGTGTATTCGTAGAAAAAGCTGTATAAATCATCCCACTGAGGTTGTTCTTGTAGGGTGATTGGGCCGTTGTCTAGGTTGAGATCGTCAAAAACAATGGTGGCTTCAATATCGCTATTAACGGCGTCAATTAAGGTGATGGTGAGTTTACCGTCACTTGATAAACTCAAGCGATAATCCATGTTAATTGGCAATGCTAAGCTATCTTGATCGAGCACAACTGAACCAATGAGTTCTGAGTCGGCGCTGGCAACCTCTAATGACCAGTCTGGCGCGCCAGTGTCGGTTAACCCGCTAATTTGCGTAATGGTTAATTCAGAGAGTAGTGAGGCATATTGGCCCGATGGCGACAAGATAAGATCTTGTAAGTGTTCAATAACACCAACCGCCTCATCAATTTCTAATATACCATCAGCGGCGCTCATCACGGTATAGCCATTTGCATCAACAATAACTGCAATACTGTCATCACTATTTACGCTGTTTAATAAGTAGCGACCTTGGATGTTGTTGGTTAGGGCGTTAAAAAAATCACCCATAGCACTTAAGCCTGTTTCATCAGTAAAAGATTGGCCAATCAATCCTAGGTTGTCATCAGTGAGTAGGTTCTCTTGACGATGCGTTGATAACGCTTGGGCAAAACCGGTACCTTCATCAGATAAAATTTGCGTAAGCCATTGATGGAATTCTGCTTGTTCACCTGTAATTTCACTGGCGATAAAGTGGCCAACAATACCAGCGGATTGTTCTTGCGTGAGTCCTTGATTATCAAAGACGTGTGTGCGGCCGTACCAATTGCGATCTTGATATTGCGCGAGCTTTTCTTGGGCTGATGCTAGCGCTTGTGGATCGTCGCTATAAGATTGCTCTAATGCCTTTGTTAGTCGTTCCATGACCGTTGGGCTTTTTAGTTCGTTGGCAAAATTTTGCGCGACATCATTGATGATCTGAGTAAGTAATGCCTGATTGTCAGCACTATTGACTTGCTCACTTGTTGACTCAGTGACGATACTAACATTTAAGTGATTGGCAAACCACTGCTCAAAGTTTGTAGTAAGCGATGAAATGCGGCCTTTAGCAATGTATTTAATGGTAAAAGAAGCGGATTCATTATTGTCGAGTGCATTTTCAATTTCAATATGATGAGAAATGTCGTTTGCCAGATTGCTCCGTACAAAGTTTGAATCAATATCAAGCGCTAAATGGTTGTTATTTAATGCATCTGCAATTAGATAAAATAATTGCGTGAAGTTAGCTTCAGAAATGTAAACTGTTGCTGGTTGTTGTTTGTTTGTCATTGGTGCCTCAAATTATATCTCAACCCTCCGTGGTAACATGAAACAGCGAAAGTCACTGCCCTTGTGCGCGATAATACAAATACAAATGTCAAATAAATGTCACACCATATTACAAAAAAGTGTAAGTTGAGCGATGAAGTTTTATTGATTATTTCTCTACTTATTCTTTATTAACATTATGTTAAAAAAATATTATGCATTAATTGTTTTAAACTCATATAGCTAATCCGATCAGTGACTTTGCGTTGTTATTCATTAAGTAATTTACGTTTACGTGATGATGTTCATAAAAATAATAAGGATACACGACTGAAACTAGGGTCTGTTGAAGTCTGTTTAAATTTTGAAGGTAAATGTCAGTCTCGTGTAATTCACTTCCCCAAAATCAAGATCCAAAGTAACGCCATCTTCAGAGTTGACACCTGCGAGCAATAAAATTGTCGATTCATCACCCCATGGAGATTTACTTACTCGCTTGTACTTACGAATAAATTGAGTTTGTGTGTCTTTCATGTGTTTTCCTATTTTTGTCTAACTCAATAGTAAATAGGCTGTCTCTTATACACATCTCCGAGCC
>CAJXRU010000048.1 GCA_913060565.1 uncultured Gammaproteobacteria bacterium
AGATCTACACTATCCTCTTCGTCGGCAGCGTCAGATGTGTATAAGAGACAGACAAAAAGCCCACTTAAGTGGGCTTTTTGTTTGCGCTAGCAGTATTATTATAAAGTGTTTGCTTAACCACCCAATAATTGTACCGCTGCTTGCGGGATTTGGTTGGCCTGCGACAATATAGATGTACCAGCTTGTTGTAGGATCTGATTTTTCGTCATCATCGCAGTTTCTACCGCGAAATCTGTATCACGAATTCGACTACGAGCAGCTGAATTATTTTCTACAACATTTGATAAGTTGGCAATAGTGGTATCAAGACGGTTTTGAATCGCACCCATCATTGCTCGGTTACTATCGATGAATGCTAATGCATTATCAATAACTGAAATCGATAACTGAGCCCCAACAGCTTTACTCACGTCAATATTATCAACAGACTCTAATGCAGCAGATGTTACTGTGGTTGCAGCTACGGATGCATCACTACCTTGAACAGTGTAGTTAATTGGTGAAGATAATCGTACGACACCGGTTGCAGTGCCAGCAGGAGCACCATTGTTGATAGTAAATGTATCGCCTGTGGTATTGCCTTCATAATCTAGCGATTCTATGCCTAAATCATTGGTACCAACATAACTTGCAAGATTAATGTCATCACCTTTTTCACTGGTAAGCACAACTTTATCGTTAACAACCTCAGCTGTAATGCCAGTTTTACCAGAAATCTTGTTAATTTCATTAGCTAAAGGTGTTGCACTCGTGGCACTTACCGCAGCAGACACTTGAATCGGCGTTCCATTAGAGCCTTGCAGTGTAAATGACAATGAACCACCAGCACCAAATGCCGTGAGATCAAGTTCAACACCTGTTCGTGCATCAGCTTTAGCGGATGAATCACTATTATTAATGGCCGTTGCAAGTTCCGCAGCTGAGTTTCCAACAGCACCTAATCCCGAGTCTGTACCTTGGCTACTAACAATAGATAAAGTACCGCTGACTGAGTTTGCAGCTCCTACAGCGCCATATCCGTCAGAGCCATCACCAGCAATATCTGTTTCATAAGATCCAATATCTTTAGCGCCAAAGGCAGCAAGGCCCATATTAATGGTCTCGAAAGACTTCGCACCAACCTGGAAGCTTTCTGTACCAAAAGAACCATCTAATAATTTTCGGTCACCAAACGTCGTTGTTTCCGCGATACGGCTTAGCTCTTGCTGTAGCTGGGTTACTTCTTCCTGGATCGCGCGGCGATCTTCCGGAGAGTTTGAACCATTAGCAGCTTGAATCGACAGATCTCGCATACGATGCAGAATATTTGTTGATTCTTGCAATGCACCTTCAGCAGATTGCGCTAATGAAATACCATCGCCGGCATTTCGAATAGCCACGTTTAGACCAGAAATCTGAGAAGTTAATCGATTAGATATTTGTAATCCAGCCGCATCATCTTTAGCGCTATTTATACGTAATCCTGACGATAAACGTTGCATTGATGTAGAAAGTGCTGAACCTGATGTCCCTAAATTACGTTGTGCATTTAGCGACGTTACATTTGTTTGTACTGTAAGAGCCATAATATAGCCTCCACGTTGATGGCAGTTGCATCAACGATTGATGCCTACAAGCCGGTATAATTATTTAAAGTACTGTCTAGCTACCCAATAAAAGCAACCTGCGTGCCAAAGTTACAAAAAGTTAACAACAAATATTATAAACGATTAAAAACAGCCACTTAGCGAGTCATTGGTAGATTGACGATGTTGTAAAAACAAATAAGGCGGCAACTTTGTCAACATATTGACCGAGTTGCCGCCTTTAATTTCTCTCGTTTGTATTGAGTGTCTAAATAATGACAACCTTTGCCGCTCTTGCCGCTAAGTTGCCGTTAGGATCTTTCTATAGGAAGTTTAATAAGTTCATATTTTGAACTTGTGAAAATGCAGTTTGGGCTGCTTGCAACGAAATTTTACGCTGTTCAAACTCTGATATCGCTTCAACCATGTCTAAATCTTCAAGTGCCGAACGTGATTTCTCAATGGTGAGGTTGTAATCTTCATGACGCTTATCCTGACTCTCAGTAATTTGAAGTCTAGCGCCAATTTCAGCACGAATACCGCCCAGCTCAATTTGAATTTGATCAACATCGCCGAGAATATGACCAATTTCAAGTTGTCGTTTTGCTTCGTCTACACCAGTTCCATTGGGTTGTTCTAACCAATTAATAGCATCTTGAATTACACCAAACATATCAACTTCGGGCTGTGGCGTGAGTGAAATTGAATCACCATCTTGTGGGGTTTCTTTCATTGTGATTGATACACCATTAAAACTAATGGTGTCACCTGCCACGTATGGAGCTGCTGGATATTGCGTTGCACCACTACTATCTAAAACAGTAACGCCCATCTCACCGCTTGGTAACGTTGAAAAATTAACGGTGTAATCATCTGGAGAACCAACTGGCACATAATTAGCGCGATCGCTAATAGTGGCATCGGTTACAATAGTTCTTTCAACATTATCAATGCCGGCATTTAAGTTATAAGTTGGACGGAAATCACCCGTGCTACTGCCAACGTTCATAAATATCTTGTCGCCAGAGTCACTTGTCGCCACTCTCACGCCAGGGCCAATATTCGTTTCACGCTGACCATTGTCGCCGTGATAAACAACACTACTGTCGCTTTGTTCTTCAAATGGTGGATTTTGTGTTTTAAATCCACCAAATACGTAACTACCAGACTCATCTCGGCTGTTGGCCAGAGACAATAACTCTTGTTTTCGTTCTTTTAGCTCATCGGCAATTGCCTGACGTGCTGCATCATCATTACCAATGCTATTACCTTGGATAATCAAGTCTTTGACGCGAAACATCACATCTTCTGCTGATTTCATTGCTGATTCTTGAACATTAATTCGTGAATCAGCAAAATCGATATTTGTTTGATATTGCTTAAGCAGTGCCTGCTCTTGGCGAATATTCAAAATAGAATTGGTCGCAACGGCATCATCACCAGCAGTAATGACACGCTTGCCTTCAGAGATATTTAAAATCGACTGATTAACACTCGATTGACGTTCAATAATATTTGTCGTATTACGGTGATAAAATTGGTTAGTTGATATTCTCATGATTATCTCCTATCGAGCGGCTTGTAATAGCGTATTAAAAATTTCGTTAGCAGTAGAAATCACTCTAGCGCTCGCTGAGTAAGCTTGTTGAAACCGTAACATATCTGATGCTTCTTCATCTAAATTGACCCCAGATGTATTAGACATACGTGCTTCTGCTTGACTAAATAGCGTATTCGCAGCATTAGCTTCAATATTGGCTGTTGCGGTGGCAGAGCCAACACTGGTTACCGACTCTTCATAGAGATCGTTCATTGTAGAACGACCTTGATTTGCAAGTTTTTCATCAACTAAGCTTGCCATTTTTAACGCATTCTTGTTATTACCTTCACCAACAGCATAATTAATGTCATAACGTTCAGGTGCGTTAACACCTTGTCCTTTAGCAAGCCCTGTAAGAGAAAAGCTCATACCAGCAGCCTGAAATTTCAAAGGACTTGTTGTATAGGTAGATGATGTCCCCAATGCGGTTCCATTTTCATCAAACAACGGCTGTGCTGTACCTGAGCTATCAAGCATTCGATAATTATAAGTTCCTACAGGCGACTCAAAAACCTCGAGTTTTAAATCATTTCCTGCACTTGGGAAGCCTGTAGCAGCAGTATTATCGACACTAGTTATTTCTAGTTTTGCCGTATTAACATTGTCGTCATCTGTATACACTTCAACGATTGATGAGGTCGCAATCTGTTCTGGTTGCGTTAAATTCACATTTAGATTAGTCGCTCCTAAACGCGTCGGCTGAATGATAAAACTGTCCCCATTTTGCGGCACACCGCCCGTTTCTTTAAACGTAAAGCCGTCACCTGTCGTATAAGTTCTACTTCCAACGGGCGCAGCAGCATTATCCGGTGTTAACACTTGGGAAGCGCCAGTCGACTGATTAGTCATCGTGTAATTTGTGCCGTCAAAATCAAGACGATAATCATCACTTGTTAATTGATTAATATCAGTGATATCGACTTCACCAGATAATGTACCTGTATTATCAAAATCTGAAAGAAAACGGCGTTGTGCTGACTCGGTATCATTGATGTCTTTAAACAGGTTTTGACCTTGTAGGCCATTTAGATCCATACCTTGTGATTGGGCAGTATTGAACGAATCTGCAATTGAAATTGCAGTTTGTCCTAACTTGTTCATGGTGTCGGACAACACACCGTCACGATATTTAATCAAAGCGCCCATGCTTCCGCCGATATTATCGCCTGGTAAACTTTGTTTGGCGCCAGAGGGTGACTGAATAAATAATTGAGTTTGACGAGGATCTGGATTGCCAGCTTCAATGCCAACAGAAAATTTAGTGGTGCCAGTAACTAACGTTTGTCCGCCAGCAATATAAACATTGAGCGCGCCATCGTTTGTTTCGACAGTAGAAACCGAGGTATAGCTTGATAACTCTTTTATTAAGTTATCTCGCTTATCTAATAAATCACTCGGCGTTGAATTATTGGCTGACGCTTTTACGATGTCGCGGTTTAATGCAGCCAGTTGTTCGGCAATTTCTGTCACGTTGGTGGCAGAAGACTCTAAATCTTCATTCACTGAATTGTATTCACCATTCAGTGCAGATTGCACTGAACTCATGTTCTTGGATAACGTATCAGCTTTTGAAAGCATCACTTCACGCAAACCTATATCGCCAGGTACATCAACCAGGGAATTAACCGCCCCAAATAAGTCATTAAGCGATGTTGAGATACTCTTACCAATTAAGGACATGGTTTCATCTAATCGCTGCATTTTAGTGGCAGTGGTTTGCGCCGCAGAGTTTAAGGTTTGATTGAATACCACTTCGTTGTAGCGAAACTGATCGAAAACACGTTCAATTTGAGAGACTCGTGTACCCGTGCCAGCAAAGTTATTGCCAGCGCGTACAGGACTGCTTGTTTCTTGTAAAACAGTCTGGCGTGAAAAGCCATCAGTATTAACGTTGGCAATGTTGTGACCTGTAGTACCCAAACGCTGTTGGGAGGAAAGTAGTCCACTGACACCAACCTGAAGTAAATCAACACCCATTTGCTATTCCTCAAATCTCTCGGTGATTTGCTCCATAAGTTATGGAGCGAGTTTTGAAACCTGTTTTAGAACGGTCATGATCTTCGATGCATAATTTGGATCGGTTGCATAACCTGCTTGTTGTAACTCCTGCAAAAAGCTTGCCGAGTTTTCAACTTTACTTAAGGCTTTTTCATAACGAGGGGAATTATTAAGAAATTGGCCAAAATCTTTAAAGCTTTGTTCAAAATCTTGATAGCGTCTAAACGATGCATTTTCTTTAAGGGCAACACCGTCACGATATTCTATTGTTGAAACATCAGTCTTATCGCCTTGCCAGCGTTTATCAGCTTTAATATTAAATAAATTAAAACTAAACTCGCCTTTTTCACTACCGACAATTTTTTGACCCCAACCAGTTTCCAATGCCGCTTGGGCAATCATCGTTTGTGGAGAAATGCCCAATAACTTCGCCGCTTTTTGCGCATAAGGCATCATTTGTTCAACAAAATCTTGCTGCGATTTAAAACCGTCTTCTCTAGCTGATTTCTTGGATTGACTAGCGCTCGAATCAGACGTTGTTAAATCAGATTGATTATTCGTTACTAACGGTGTTTTATTTGTTCGCAAGACTGAGCTCGGTGTAACGCCACTTGTTTGCGGGCTTAATTGCTGCACGATAAGCTCAGCTAGTCCTAAACTACCACTTTCACTCAACTCAGTAGCCATTTGGTCATCATGCATATTGCGATAGGTTTCTGTTCCCTGGCTGTTAAACGGTGAGTCAGATTCAAACGCTTTATTTGCTTCACGCATACTCTTCAAAAGCATTTTCATAAAAATACCTTCAAACTGCTTTGCCACTTTATTAAGCGCTGCTTTTTCGTCACTTTGCGCTTCTTTACGCAGTTTATCTAAGCTTGCAATATCTTGATAGTTCGATTGACTCGTCGGTAACTGGCGTGTCAATGATTGTGCAAAATTATCCATAACCCGCTCCTTAAATGACGACTAATTCGCCGTGAAGTGAGCCAGCTTGTTTTAGTGCTTCCAAAATTGCCATTAAATCAGATGGCGAAGCTCCAACCAGATTTACCGCTTGAACTAACTCATCAAGCGTCGTTCCCGGTTGAAACGCAAACATACGACTATCAGCTTGATTGACATCAACCAATGAATTAGCAACTGCAACAGTTTCACCGTCGGCCAGTGCATTGGGTTGTGAAATGACAGGTGTTTCTGCAATAGTAACTGTTAAAGAACCATGAGTTATAGCGGCAGGCTTCAAGCGAACTTGTTGGCCAATAATAATGGTCCCTGTTCGTGAATTGACAATAATCTTTGCTGCAGCCGTTGCAGGGTTAACATTAAGGTTTTCAAGCTGTGCCAAAAAATAAACTCGCTGACTAACATCACGAGGTGCACTCACCTGAATTGACGCTGCGTCTAATACTTTAGCGACATCTCCACCACCTAATGCACGATTTATCTCTTGAGCAAACGCTTGCGCAGTTGAAAAGTCAGGATTATGGAGATTAAACGTTATGTAATCGCCTTGGCCAAAGGCGCTTGGAATTTCACGTTCAACAGTAGCACCATTTGGAATACGGCCAACAGTTGGCGTATTCTGAATAACCTTTGAACCATCAGCACCTTCTGCGCTAAAACCTGACACCATCATGCTGCCCTGAGCGACTGCATAAACGTTTCCGTCTAAGCCTTTTAAAAAGGTTCTTAATAAGGTTCCGCCGCGCAGGCTTTTAGCACTACCAATAGATGATACGGTGATGTCAATATTCTGCCCAGATTTAGCGAATGCGTGTAAATCAGCATGAATAGCAACGGCAGCAACATTTTTGATTTTAGGTTTAATGCCCGCTGGCATAGATATGCCAAAATTCTTAAGCATTGTCATAAAGCTTTGGTCTGTAAACGGACTTTGTTCACCTGTTCCCGGTAGACCTACTACGAGTCCATAACCGACTAATTGATTCGAACGAACCCCCTTAACAGATGCTAAATCTTTAATTCGCTGTGCATTAGCGCTAGTTACACAACATAGGCATAACGCTAATAACAACAAGCTCTGATTAATAAAGTTAAGCTTTTTCATTCGACATCTCCTGACATTAAATTGACGCTTTTAAAACGGCCACCAACCACTATTAAAGAATCGTGCCAACCAGCCAGCTTTTTGCGCATCAGCGAATGCGCCAGTGCCAGAATACTGAATTCTCGCGTTCGCGACCTTGATAGAATCTATCTGATTATCGGCGCTAATGTCCTGTGGGCGTATGATTCCGTTAAGTCTAATAAATTCATCGCCGTTGTTTATGGTTATCCATTTTTCGCCGCGAACAATTAAATTACCGTTGCCAAGCACCTGCATAACATTGACAGAAATCGATCCAGACAAACTGTTTGACTGATCGCTTGTTCCTGTTCCTTTAAATTCAGAGTCTTGATTAAGACCAAACGCTAGCGAATTCCCACCAATCGTGACATTGGTACCATTGAGTCCAGTTATTGGCGTTAAATTGGCACTGTTTTCTTTCTTAGTATTGCTATTGGCTTTCTTTTTCGCCGACGTATTCTCACTCAGCACCACTTCAATAATGTCACCCACTCGGCGGGCCTTTACGTCAGCGTATAAACTCTCTAATCGATTTGCGTCAAATAACGAGCCTGTTTTAACGATATTGACGGCCGGTTGTTCAGGATAAATTGGCGCATAATAAGGATCGTCAGCAATCGGCTTATCTTGTGTTGCAACGCAACCAGATAAGAAAACAATGCTGATTATGCAAGCTAACTTTTTCATAGGGTTCACTCCTCTAAAACAGCGTATTAAAGCTGTTGAGTAACAAAGCTCATCATTTGGTCAACGGCAGAAATAACTTTAGAGTTCATTTCATAAACACGTTGTGATTCAATTAGATTTACCAGCTCTTCTGTCACGTTAACATTTGATGTTTCAAGTGCACCTTGACGAATTGAACCTAAGCCATCTAATCCAGGGTTACCTTGAATAGGGGTTCCGCTCACGCCAGTTTCCGTATATAGATTTTGTCCCATCGGCTCTAAGCCCTGCGGGTTAATAAAATTAGAAACCGTCAATTGACCAACAACTGTATTTTCAGCGGTGCCTATTTGACGTACCGAAACCTCACCTTCTGAAGAGATGGTGATACTTTGAGAATCTGGCGGAATAGTTATTGTAGGTTGAAGTAAGTAACCACTACCTGGCGTTACAATTTGCCCTTCTTCGTTGAGCATAAACTGACCATTTCGAGAATATGCAATATTGCCATCAGGCATTAAAATTTCGAAAAAACCATCACCTTCAATCATCATATCCAGTGAGTTCTCAGTAGTAAGCATGTTACCTTGCGTGAATTCTTTCTGTGTCGCCACTACCTTTGTACCAGCACCTAGCATTAAGCCTGCTGGTAATTCAGTATTTTGTGATGACTTACCGCCTGGTTGATTAATGTTTTGATAAAGTAGATCTTCAAATACTGCGCGAGACTTCTTAAAACCAACAGTACTAGCATTAGCTAAGTTATTTGAAATTGTTGCGATATCAGTTTGCTGTGCGTCTAGCCCTGATTTACTGATCCATAATGCTGCATGCATGCGAACTCTCCTAAATTATCCTAAACGAAGCAAACGATCTTGTGATGTATCGACTTCTTCAGCCGTCTTCATCATCTTCACTTGCATATCAAATTGTCGTTGTAACGTGATCAAATCAACCATTTCACTAACGGCGTTCACATTACTGCCTTCGAGCATTCCACTGGCAATGGTCACGGCGCCATCATTTTCAAATGGGCCGCCATCTTTTAAACGAAATAAACCATCTTCACCTTTCACAAGGTCGCGTTTGTCAGGGTTAACTAATTGCAATCGCCCCGCTTCTTCGGTGACTGTTGCTGGCGCGCCTTGAGGATGAACGGTAATGACGCCGTCATTACCAATTTTCATCTTATCAACAGGAATTGGCACGGCTATTGGACCACCGTCGCCAAGTACTAACTGGCCAGATGAGTTACGCAACATACCAGCGCTATCAACTTGCAATGAGCCAGCGCGTGATAGCGCAGGCGTGCCATCTTCAGACTCGATGACTAACCAACCATCACCTTGGACGGCAACATCTAAATCACGAGCGGTTGTGATCATGGCACCGTGAGAAAAATCTTGTGCAGGACGTTCCGTTAATGAGAAAACACGCGTTGGCATACCTTCTCCATAAGCTTGCATCGAACGAGCTTGTTCAATGTCCGCTTTAAACCCTGTGGTTTTAGCGTTTGCAAGATTATTGGCTCGAAGCGCCGTTGCATTTAAGTTTTCTTTGGCGCCACTCATGGATATATACAATAATTTATCCATATTTCACCTCGTCAAAAAAATAGCGTTTTGCTGATATCAGCGTAGTTATTTTCTAATAATGCAACGGGTGTGCCAAAAGTAAGTGTAAAAAATATTGAAGGGAGTATTGAAAATGAATAGACGCTTTAAAGGAGTTTTAAAGCGTCTATAAAATCGACTTAATTATCTGATTTGTAATATAGTTTGAGATAGTGTTTGGTTGACTTCAAGCGCACGAGAGTTAGCTTGGAAGTTACGTTGAGCTGCGATTAAATCAACCAACTCAGTTGTCAAATCAACGTTGGCTTGCTCAAGAGCGGCAGATTTTATCGTACCGAATGTACCACTATCACCTTCACCAGCCAATGGTTCACCTGAACCTTGACTCGCTTTCCAAGACGTATTACCGATCTGTGTTAGACCTTGCTCATTTCTAAAGCGTGCCATAGCAACTCGACCAAGAGGTTGTGAACTACCATTGCTGTAGGTTGCTTTTACTAGCCCATCAGGGCCAATTTCAACACCCGTTAAACGACCCACGGTTAATCCGTCTTGCTCTAATGAAGTCACTTCAAAACCAGATGAAAACTGTGTCGGGTTTTCCAATCGAACATTAACATTTTGCGTTCCATCAGCGCCTGAACTATATACACCAGCACCAGGTGTGCCTAAAGGTTGCAACACAATATCTGGATTAGCAGGTTGTTGATAAACACCACTATTGTTAAAGTTAACAATTGCACCAACGTGTGCTGTCCCTGCTGTTGCGGCTGTTAGATTCGTTGTCGGCGCTACAGCGTCAACCTTTTTACCATCAACAGCAGTGAACATAGCCCACTGATTAGGCGTTGTGTCATCTTTGACAAAATAACTCGTTTGCACATGGGCTTCACCCAATGAGTCATAAATCGTGATCGATGTTGAATGATTGTAAGTTGCGGTATCAGATAAATCAAAATTAGCGATTGTTTTACCTGTTGCGTTAGCTGGTAAATTAGCGGCCATATTCACCATACCAGTTTTAACAGGTACACCCGCCGTTTCTGGAATTTGCATACCTCGAGTTGACGTCAAATTAATGGCAGCTGATGTACCGTCACTATTAACAGGGTATGTTTGTAGGTAGTTACCATTTGAATCAACAATAAAATTTTCATTATTGAGTTTAAACGCACCGGCACGAGTAAAGGTTAAATCTTTAGAATCTAAGCCATCAGAGGTTACGAAAAAGCCTGGACCTGTAATTGCCAAATCAAGGGCATTATTAGTAAATGACAAGCTACCTTGATGGAACTGCTGTGCTACCTGTGCAGTCGTGACACCGTCACCCGCTTTAGTGCTTGAGTTAGTAAACAAAGAAGAGGCATAGACATCGGCAAATTCTGCGCGAGACTCTTTAAAACCAATTGTATTTACGTTCGCAATGTTATTAGCAGTAACATCGAGATCTTTTTTCGCCGCTGAGATACCACTTAATGCAATATTAAAAGACATGTTCGAATCCTCTTCTTAGATTAACTTTCGGCAACCGCTAATACTTCATTAAGCGAAATATTGCCGAGCCCTCTTAAATTTAAAATAACGCCGCCAGTACCACTGCCCAAGTTAACACTTGAAACGTGGCTGTATGTAGACACGGCTAAATCTTGTTTTTCACCATCAACAGTACCTGTGGCCTTAACGGTATAATTCCCTTCTTTTACCAAATCACCATTTTCGTCTTTACCGTCCCACGTAAATTCATTATTACCAGGATTTTGTTTGCCAATATTAATAGTACGAACTAGTTCGCCAGCTTCATTCTCTACATTGACAATGACGTCACCGCTTGATGACGCAGGCATACTAATCACGGCATCGACGCCTTCACCTGCTGGTTTATTCGCAACATTAGTAGGTATAAGTACTTTCTGCCCAACTAATGTTGATGCTTGTAATGCTTGTGATGACGTCATCACAGTATTGAGATTTTCAAACTCTTTAGTCATCGTATTAATACCTTCAACGGTACTAATTGACGCCATTTGCGATAACATTTGGTCGTTATCAACAGGCTTTGACGGATCTTGTTGTGATAACTGCTGAGTTAATAGTTTAAAGAAATCTTCTTGGTTCAGTGTCTGATTAGAGCCATCATCAACTTTATACGGCTCTTCCTTCACCTTAAGAGAGTCTAAATAAGCATTACCTGTATTTACTGTTGTCATTTAGTTTCTCCTATTTACCCAGCTGTAATGTTTTCATTAGCATTTGTTTTGCCGCATCTGCCACTTGAACATTTGTTTGATAAGATCGTGATGCTGAAATCATATTAGCCATTTCTTCCATCACATTTACGTTCGGTTTATAGATGTATCCATCCTGATCAGCCATTGGATGATTCGGGTTATATTCCATCTGCAAAGGATCTTGATCTTCAACGATACCTAATACTTTCACTTGAACAGACTCTTCTTGTTGTCCCGCGGCAGCTTTTTGCATCTCAGCGGCAAAAACAGGATGCCGCCCACGATATGTTTCTTCTGCACTGCTACTGACGCTATTTGCGTTAGCAAGATTTGATGCAGTCACATTCAATCGCAGTGATTGAGCGCTCATGCCTGATCCAGCTACATCGAAGATATTATATAAGCTCATGATTATGATCCCTTGATGGCTAATCGTAGCCCTTTAAACTTGCCACCTAAAAACTGCAAGCTTGATTGATACTCTAATGCGTTTTGCATATACAAGTTTCGTTCCACTTGTACATCAACGGTATTACCATCACCGGTATCTGGTTGATTTGGCACGCGATAAGCCTCACCTGAATTATCTTTGGTGGTGATATTGAAATGTTTATCGTGTGTTTGTGCCATACTGGTGGACAAATTTTGTTTCGCCGATTTCATTGCAGTGGCAAAGTCTAGATCACGGGCTTTATAGTGCGGAGTGTCAGCATTTACAATATTGCTTGCTAACATTTCGGCACGTTTAGAGCGCACACCAACTGTGTATTGTGAAATGCCTAATGCTTTTTCAAATGAAATCGCCATAATTTTGTCTCTGATACGTTTTACAGAGATAAAAGCAAACGATGTGCCAACGTGAGATTAGAAAAGAAAAAAGGCAAGTAAACTTGCCTTTTTATAAGGAGAATTGTGAATTATAGGGCTTGATAGACGATACCTGATGGGCATCTATTCATTTTAAAATCATCGGTTAAGCCGTTAATAGACTCCGAGGCACCTAACATTAAGTATCCTTCTTTATTTGTCACCTTCGCAAAATTAGCGAATATTTGCCGTTTAATTTCTGGTGAAAAATAAATAAGTACATTACGACAAAAAACAATATCGAACCGACCTAGTAAACTAAAGTTATCCAACAGATTAAATGAACGAAACTTAACGTGTCGTTTAACATCATCTTTAATGACATAACAATTATCACTTGCCGGATTAAAGAATTTTCTTAACCGCTCTGGTGACAAACCACGAGACAAAGCAAGCTTATCGTATTCACCTTTATTACAATGAGCCAACATGCTATCAGAGATGTCTGTACCTAAAACTTCAAATCCAAACTTTAGTGCGCCTGGATTTTTTTCTTTAAATTCCATACAAGTCATTGCAATAGAGTACGGCTCTTGCCCCGACGAACTCGCTGCAGACCAAATTTTCAATGGTCTACCTATCTTGGCAAATTCTGGTAACAAACGCGTGGTTAGAATCTCAAATGGATATTTATCTCTAAACCACAATGTTTCATTCGTTGTCATTGCGTCAATAACTGTCGAACGAAGTGCTCGCTCATGTATCATCATTGCCTTTTTGGCTAATTGCGCCAGTGAATCACAATTCGTTTCACTAAGTAAAGGAGACAAACGACTCCGAACTAAGTATTGCTTACTCGCGCCAAGCACAATACCACAATGCTTCTCTAAAAATTTACAAAATTCCGTATATTCCTGAGGTGTTAAATCTACTTTATTCACTCGAAATTTCCCGAGCAGGCTCAGAATGTAAAATGTTAATATTTCGCTCAACCGCGCCTGCTAAATCATCCGGATTGAACTTGGCAATAAAATCATCTGCGCCAACGTTATCAACCATAGCCTGGTTGAATACTCCACTTAGCGAAGTATGAAGGATAACGCGTAAATCCTTCAGCTTTTCCTTGGTTCGAATTTCCGACGTTAGCGTATAACCATCCATTTCAGGCATCTCGATATCGGAAATCAACAGTCCTATTTGTTCTGTGATGCATGAGTCGCAATTATTGCTTATTTCAATCAATTTATCTAACGCTTCTCGACCATTTTTAGCTTCAACAATCTCAAGTCCAAGTGGAGTCAACGCACGTTTAATTTGATTAAGCGCAACCATTGAGTCATCTGCAATCATGATTTTCTTTGATGTGCCTTTGACAATAGCTTTTGCCTCTTCTAACACTTCATCGGTCATTTCATCAACAGGAGGAGCCACTTCCATGAGAATTTTTTCAACATCCAAAATCCCCACCATGCCATTGTCAACTTCAGTTACAGCCGTTAAATAGTTAGCTTTACCTGAGCCTTCTGGGGGCGGCATAATTTGCTCCCAGTTCAAGTTAATAATGCGCTCTACAGAATCGACCAAGAAGCCTTGAATAGAGCGATTATACTCGGTGATGATGATGAAACGATTTTCAATATCGTCAATCATACGGCCGCCTGTAGCTAAACTTAAATCTATAACAGAAATAGTCTCACCACGAATATGAGCGATTCCGCGAACTTCGCGGGCCAAATTAGGTAATGAAGTTAAACGCGGGCACTGCAAAACTTCTTTAACTTTAAATACATTAATGCCATAACGCTGCATGCCATTGAGCTTAAAAAGTAACAGCTCTAGACGATTTTGTCCTACAAGTTGGGTTCTTTGATTTACTGAATCTAGGACACCGGCCATAATAGCTCCATACAATAGACAGTTAGGGAATTGAGTTCGTTTATGGTAGATTCATCCTTGAATGTTATTGTGCACTTCACAATCACCTACCATGATTACAAACAATACATTTAATACAATGATTAATTAATAAAATATAGTGACTTATGAATAGTGTCAAACAAAGTAACCAAATTAAGCATTATATGCATAGTTATAGTTTTCTAATCTTACTATCGGCAGTACTCGCAATTGGTTTAGCAAAAAATGTTGCTGCAAATCAAATATCAGTGCACGAAAAAATAGAAAACGAAATACATTCTTATATTAAAGGAAAAATAGACAAATCTCCCGATAAAAAAACAGAAATTATTATTTCGCCTATCGATAGGCGCAAGAAGCTATCGGTATGTAGTAATAACCTGTCAATTGCGTTGGCGTCAAAAAATGGTCTTAAAAGAAACAACACAGTTAGTGTTGCCTGCAATGGTGCGTGGCGAATTTTTGTTCCAGTGAAGGTTAATACACTAACCCCTGTTGTAACCGCTAGGCAAAATCTTGCCGTGGGAGAATTTCTTAATCATCAAAATCTAGAGATTAAGTACATCAATACCTCATTAATCATTGGGCCAGTTGTCTATAGCATCGATGACATTAGTGGTTCGAAAGTGAAGCGTTACATTCAAGGTGGGCGCCCGTTAATGGCTAATTTGATATGTATGGTTTGTAAAGGTGAGCAAGTAAATATTGTGGCTAAAAATGGAAAACTACAAATTAAGTCCACTGGGCTTGCATTAAATGATGGCAGTCGTGGTCAAAAAATTTCCATTAAAAACAATAGTTCTGGTAGAATTATTGAAGCGACGGTGATGGCGGTTGGTCAAGCAGAAATAAATTTAAAAAAATACTAAAGTTATTTAAAGATTCGCCGATAGAGAGTTTGAAGAGGAATATTAATAGTAGAGGCTATTATGGCATTGGATATAAATAAGCTAGCAGGTAACCACAGTCAACAACTTGACAAGTTGAAGAATCAGGCACAGTCAAAAACTGAGCAGGTTAAGCAGCAATCTGTACAACAACAGACCCAAACGGCAGCGCAAGCTAAGCCAGAATCAAAAGATTCAGTGTCTTTAACACAACAGGCACAACAGTTGCATAATATTCGAGAGAAGTTAAACAATACTTCCTCGGTAAACCAAGAGAAGGTTGAAAGTATTCGAAAAGCAATTGCTGCTGGTGAATATAAAGTAGACCCAGATAAATTGGCAGCTAACTTGGCAAAATTCGAGGGAGATCTAGAGAAGATCTTTTAAATGAATAATGAAAAACTACTGTCCTTATTAACTCTTCAGTTAACACACGTTAAGCAGTTAGATAAACTGCTTAACGATGAAACCCAATCTCTTATCGATCGTGATCATGAGCTAATTGCATCTCTAGCTCAAAGCAAACAACATCTAATGAAACAACTCGAAACTTTCGATGTTGAATTGTCTTCCTACGCCGAACAAATACCGCAAAGTGAATCTGCGCTCGCACTTAAAGACGAAATTAATGATCAGTTAGCACAATGTCATACGAAAAATCTTGAAAATGGTAAAGCCATTGAGCTAAGCATAAATAGCATCGAACGTTTGCAAAGTTCATTAATTCAAAAGCGCAGTGGCAATTCAATGACATATAATGCGAAGGGAAAAACACGCTCAGGTTCTTCATCAAGCGGCTATATTTCTGCTTAATTTGTCAAAATCAAAAGGAGAATATAATGTTTCGATTATTAACCATCATAATTAGTGCTGCATTAGTTTGGGGCTGTACATCATCGTCTCAGATAAAATATTACCAAGAAGCGCCTAAAGAGTTTGCAAAGTTTTATGCCACAGGCTATGCCCCTATCAACAGTCAGATGGGCGACAATAAAACTCAAAAAGTGTTACAGGCCATTAAAGCCTCTAAACTCGAAGCTTATCGTGAGCTCACCGCACAAGTTCATGGTCATCAAATTGATAGCCAAACTCAATTACGCGAATTAATGATTGCTGACTCGTCTTTAAACGCGTCTGTACGCGGTCTAATTCGCGGTGCAAAAGTCGTAAAAAGCTACCCTGTTAGCGATGAAATTTATGCAACTGAATTAGAGCTAGACTACAAAAACCTATACCTTCTATATAACTCTACGGCAATGCCTCGCCGTGTGATCAATGAGTAATGCTTATGACACGCTTACTTCTTATTCTTTTTCTTTATTTGAGTGTTAATGTAAACGTTAGCGCGCAGTGGTTTGATGCAAAAGGCCGCGCTAGTGTTGTTAACAATGATAAAGATATCGCTCGAAATATGGCTGTACAAGATGCATTGCAGCACGCTCTGTTGTACACAGGCGCACAAGTTAATTCTATAAGTCAGCTATCAAATGGACTGTTAAATTCTGATCGCTTTGAAGTACGTTCAAGTGGCAGTGTCAGAAATTTATTATTGGTAAGCGAAGAAATCATTGATGGCATCATGACTGTTCAAATCCGCGCTGATATTATGCCTAGCAAATCAGTCTGTCACGCTTCTACTACAACAAAATATATTGCATTGACAAAATTTCCATTACGAAACCGTCAACAAGCAGTCAATGGCGCAATCTTTGAAGTTGGTAGTGAAAGCGCACAGCAATTACTTGAACAAATGTCAGTATTTAAAGGCAGCTATCTAGCGAGTCAATTACTACCTATTAATCAAGTTATAGCTCCTCACAGTCAACCATTTATCACTGACCAATCAAACACATCAGCGCCACAATTACTTGCCGCTCAAGCAGATAGCCAATATTTGTTAACCGGTGAAATACACGATGTGTCATTGGCTAAACCGACATCTAAATGGTTTGGCATGGCGAGCAACAACCCAATGCGTCAATTTATTGCATCCTACACGTTATTTGATGGTTTAACCGGCGAAAAAGTATGGAGCAAACGCTATAGCACTCAAGCCCCTTGGACCTTTGAAAGAACTCAAAAGATAGATCCCGCAACGCAAGAGTTTTGGTCAAATGTTTACGGCGCATCTATTGTTAGCCAGTTAAAACAACTTACCAATGATCTGAATATTTTTATGCAGTGTCAAAATCTGCGTGGCCAAGTTATCAAAGTTGATAATGAATTTGTTACCGTTAACCTTGGCAAGCGCCACGGGCTAAAAGTCGGAGATGAATTAATGGTACATCATGCAACGCAGTTTACGGATAGTCGCGGAATTTTGCGTCAATCAACACAGGTTAACGGAACAACTTTGCAGATAAGAACAATTTATAACAACCACTTAGAGGCCATCGCAAAAGACGCTCCTTTATATGGCGATATCCAAAGTGACGCTATTGTTTCATTGAAACCGAACTAAGTGATATGAAAAATCAATAGAATTACCTAGGTTTATCAGGTATTTTTTACTGCTTATAGTCCTCGTAACTCAGCTGGATAGAGTGCTAGCCTCCTAAGCTGGAAGCCGCAGGTTCGAATCCTGCCGAGGACGCCACTTCTTTTATTGAGTATTGTCAGCTAACCTATCTGGCATTCCATACTTCGCTAAAATCTTTTCGAGCTCACCGCTCTTTCGCAAGCGTTGGATACCTTCGTTCATAATAGCGGCCAATTGCTCACTCTTTGGCTTCTTTGGTGAAAATAGCATTCCAGCATATTCCTTATTGCCATCAAGTGATTCACTGACACTAAACTGTGGAAACTTAGTCACCATATAATGAAGTAAATCAGGACTATCGAGCCAAATATCTATCCGGCCAATGGTCAGCATCTCTCTTACTCGCTTTAAAATATTAGCGCCTGTGACATAGATTACTTTGTGAGGGTTTTCAGAAAAGTATCGAGCGAGTCGACTGTTAGAATTAACAGCACCATAATAATTACCGATGGCATTAAATCGTCCTAAATCTGCCGTTTTGAACGATGACATTTGGTTTTTCTTAAAGGAAAGGTAAGCAAAACCTTTAATCATCAACATCGGTGATTTAGGCGTTAAGAAGCCCTCTTCAGTTTTTTCATGTTGATAAAAAGTAAAAGCCATACCATCACTAATACCAGACTTAACCAGCCGCTTAGCGCGCAGCCAACTGTCAATTCTTTTGAAAGAAACTGTATGTTTTGACTCTTTAAATACTGCCTTAATGATGTCGATGGCGACGCCTTCTTTGCCATTTTCCAAATGAGCGTCACATGTATAGGGACAATACGGATTCCATATAAACTCATAATCTTCCGCGCGCACAGTAGACTGACAAAGTGAACAGAATAACAATACTACAATCATTCTTACCATCTATCGCCTAACCTCACTGCTGCTCAATTATCGTTCATAAACCTTACCATGTTCCGTTAAAAGTCCGAAGAAAATTCAGCTATTGACGGATAATTGTTGTTCGCTGCAATAACGTATTGGCCATGAAACTTAACTACCGATTTATAATCACTGAGCTTGAAACACAATATGCCACAATCATAAGCCGTTTTAAAAAAGTGCTTATTATCACCACGAATAAATAGATTTATTTGATTCACTAACAGGCCGTTTTCATCAAATGCTTTTTCAAAACTCTCATTATCAACAACAAGCGATGATGAACATTGCATTTTTACAGACACCTTTTTACGACCCAAATGCTGATAATTAATCTGCCAATCTGCCGCTTCTATCGTGTTAAAAAGCGTCAACAATCCCTCTTTAGTCATTACATCATTAATATTATTCACATACTGATAATCATGTTTAATAGATTCGAACTGATGTTTAAGATTGGCACCTTGGCCAAGCGTACGGGCTGACTGTTGCCATTGCTTTAATAAGGGCGACATACAAAGATCAAAACGTTTATTCTTAATTGCTTGAGTTACCCACAAACTCAAATAGTGACTTTCGCTCACAGGATCATTAGACGATGATTCCGCCAGTTCAGCTAATGCCGTCGTTGTTAACAGGGCTAAATGCTCTTTAAATAACAAAGGACTCTCCAAATAATTTCCATAAAAAAACGCGACCTATAAAGTGCCGCGTTTATTGTTAGCTATACCCGATTGTAGTTATTTTTGCTCACCAAAACTAAATTCTTTTGGTGGCTTCTTGCCCATTAAATGCTCAACAAAGTAATCCCAACGTTTACGCATCATATAAGGTTCACGTGCAAAACCATGACGGCGATTCGGTAACATCAATAAATCAAAGTCTTTATTGGCTTTAATTAACGCATCAACCACAATCAAGGTATTAAACGGCGGTACGTTATCATCTAATGTACCATGCGCTAATAACAACTTACCTTTTAAGCCATCAACAAATAATGGATTAGACTGGTTGTCGTAGTTAGTCGTGCCATCTTCGTTTTCTTTGAGCATGCCCTGCCATTTTTCGCCCCAAGGATCAGCGTAGTTACGGTTATCATGGTTACCTGCACCAGATACCGCTACTTTATAGAAATCAGGGTAACGTAAAATTGCATTTGTCGATGCGAAGCCGCCACCAGAGTGTCCCCAAATACCAACGCGATCTAAATCAATCCAGTTGTATTTCGCGCCAAGTTGCTTAATTGCAGAAACCTGATCTGGCACACCGCTGTCGCCCATGTCACCAAAGTAGAACTCATGGAATGATTTCGAGCGCATTGGCGTACCTAGCGCATCAATTTCAATCAAGATAAAACCAAGCTCAGCCATTGCTTGCTTGTCACCGCGAGACGCGCGGAATGAACGAGAGCCAATACTGCCAGTTTGTGGACCAGGGTAAAGGTAGTTAACAACTGGGTATTTCTTTGATGGATCAAAGTTTGATGGCTTGTACATCAAGCCATGGATATCATGCTTACCATTGCGATCTTTAACCACAAAGGCTTCAGGTGCTCGCCATCCTGTCGCTTGAAGTTCACTAATGTCACTTTTTGCCAGTGCAACAGCTACTTTGCCGTCACTGTCGCGAACAACACTAGTCGTTGGCATGCTTGGTGTTGAGTAAGAATCGACGAAGTAGCTGCGATCGTCACTTAGCTTAACGCTGTGATCACCCTGTTCTGGTGTTAGTAGCGTTAACGCACTACCATCAAATTTTGCTTTGTAGAAATATTGGAAATACGGATCGCCTTTCTCACGTCCAGCGCCAGTGAAATATAGCTCACGATTTTTCTCATCGATAGCGCGTACTTGCAATACGTTCCAGTTACCCTTAGTTACGGCATTTTTAAGCGTGCCAGTACCTAAATCATATAGGTATAAATGGCCCCAATCACTACGCTGTGAAAACCAAATCACTTCGTTTGACTTTGGAAGGAAATGCCAGTTAGCTTTGCCTTTACCAGACTCAAAGAAGGTGCTTGCTTTCTCATCAAGAATAGTCGCTACTTTGCCTGATTTAGCATCTGCCACTTTAAGCGTTGCTTGATTGTGATCACGTGTCACTGATACATAAGCGAGTGAATCACTGGCTTTGTTCCACTGAACATCTAACATCTTACCGCGGCTGTAAACGTGGTCGGTTACCGTTGAACGTTGGAAATCTGGCTTATCTTGCAAACGAACAACTTTCTTGCTGTCTACATCAATAATCACACGTTCAAGCATAAAGATATCTTTATCACCTGGTAGCGGGTACTTCCAGCTATCCAATGTTGGATGGCCAACATTAGTCGTTACCAAGTGCATCGATTTTACATTGCGGCCGTCGTGTTGAAAGGTGGCAATTTTTTTAGAATCAGGCGACCATAACATAACTGGAGTCTTAGAGCGTAACCAACCCGCGTTATTAGTACCGTAACCAAAATCTTCAACGCCATCTTTAGTCAACTGCGTTTTCTTGCCGTTAGCTAAATCTAATAACCACAAGTTATTGTCTTTAATGAACGCCGCTTTTTTGCCATCAGGTGACACAACTTGCCCAGCTTCAGAAAATTTATCAGCCGCTTTATCACAACTTAGTGGGCTTAACTGACATTCCATCGCATTTTTACCAACGCGGAAATTAATGTCTTGATTGTTGTTAGCAAAAGTAAAGTATTTGAAAGGCAATGTGATTGCGGTATATGTTTCATCGTCATTTGATAAAACCTTCGCCAGAGCAGCGTGATCAAATGCCGCTGTTTTAGTGCCTTTAGCCGCGTCAGCAATCACAAATTGATGACCGCCCTTCACTGCTGTTCTATAGGCTAAGCGGTTATCGCCAAGCCATTGAGTAGCCTCAACAGTGCCATAAACAAGCTTATTAGTATGAGAGCGTAACTGACGTTCAGCGCGCTGATAATCACTGAGTGATAAAGAATCATCAATGACTGGCGTATTATTGGTGGTCACACACCCAGATAGCAATGTTACAACACTCGCTGTAACCATCGACATCCCAAATTTGGTTCTTAACATAGTTAATCGACCTATTATTGTTATTAGTTTTAGACGGAGGCAATTTTACGCTAAATTGCGTTATTCATCCATCCATTCTGCTTCATCAAGCACTTCTCTCGCTTGCGCCAATGTGCAATCGGTTAATGCGATAAGTTGATTAGTCGAAATAGATGGATTGCGCTTAACAAGCGCGAGTAATTCTTGCTGCGTCAATGACTGACGCTGCTGTCGAAGCAAGGTAGAAAACCACAACCAGCTTGGCTGCTGTGCGTTTTCTACCTTTTCTACAATGTGAGATATTTGTTTGGCATCAGCAATTAACATCCAATTTCTTGAACGCCCTTTACGCGACAAATGAGCGCCACTGTCACGGATAATTGCTTTTAATAAATAGGCATCAAAACACTTTCTTACAAATGCGTTTAGGATGATTTTGGTTTTTTCAGCCACGATCTACGGGAAATGTTTTTTTAAAGGTAAGGCATTCTACCAACATTCGCTAAAAACTCATCCGTTTTTGTTAGCGGCTTCATGGTCCAGCAACCATTTTTTGCGCGCTAAGCCACCAGCATAACCAGTTAAGCTACCGTCTTTACCAATGACTCGGTGACAAGGTATCACAATCGCAATACGATTTTGACCATTAGCACTGGCAACCGCACGCACCGCCTTTTCATTGCCTAAGCGCTTCGCTTGGCCAATATAGCTAGATGTCGTGCCATAAGGAATATCACGTAATCCTTGCCATACCGACTCTCTAAACTCAGTGCTTGGTGTATATAATGTCAAATCAAACACTTCACGCTCGCCTGAAAAATACTGTGCAAGTTCTGTTTTCGCTTGCGTAATATGTTCATTCTCACCTGCCATCATCACCCCATTTAGGCGCTTTTGTAACTCATCAAATTCTGCTTTAAGATTCTTACGATCATCAAACTCAATCAAACACACCCCTTGCTGTGTTGCACACACAAACATAGGGCCGATAGGCGTTGTTAGACGGTCAATTAAAATAATAGTTTTGCCGTCAGCAGTGGTTGGCGAGTGGCCTGTCATCTTCTTGAAGGCGTCATTAAAACCACTTAACGACTCATAACCACTTTCAAAAGCAGTATCAATTGCTTTTTTTCCGGCATCTAAATCTTTTATCGCGTTATTCATTCGCATCATTCTCGCATAAGACTGAAAAGTCATTCCATAATGTTTATTAAACCAGCGCCTTACTGTTTCAGGACTTATCCCCTGTTCTTTAAGTTGCACGTCAGTAACCTTCTCGCCTAAGTTATTCTTTACCAAGGCCACCGCTTGCTTCACCACATCAGGCATTTCATTAGCCTCTTGCAACGGCTTACACACCTTACAAGGCCGAAATCCCGCATTGACTACATCATCAAGCTTGGTATAAAAATCTACATTCTCTTTTTTCGGCTTACGAGCATGACAGGTCGCAATACAAAAAATTGACGTCGTTTTTACCGCTACGTAAAAACTACCGACATAACTCGGTTGACGTTCACACAGCGCCTTATAAAAATCGTCGATTAATTGAGGTTGGGTTACTAACATCTCATACTCTATGACAAGCCCGCGAATAAAAAAGGCTATTGCTTAACAGATTAAAGTTAAGAATAGCCTTTGTTGCCAACTCGTCACAACCGAAAACTGGACAAGCATTTTTTAGAACTACTGTTTAGCTTTTCAGCTTAGCGATTACTGCTTAGCAATCGCAGTTTAGCAATGCTCATCAATGGCATGATGCAAAACATCAGTCACTGACTCTAAATCATAGTCTTGAATTTCAACCCACAATTTTGTTTCATCACGGCCAATCATCGATGCAAAGAAACCACCTAGCCCTTTTGCCTTACGATCGACTTCAACCATCAGCTCTAATGAGTCATCATGATTAACCATCAACATTTCAACTTCATCAACACGGCCTCTGAAATCACCTGAGTGTGCTTTAAATTCAAACTCCTGAACAAAGCGACCGCCAAGCGCGCTACTCTCTTCGTTTTCAACTTCACCTAAGGCAAAGCCAAGTTGGCTCATTGCCACCAGCACGGCGTTTTGACGTTCGTTAGGCACCACATGCAGCATATCTTTGTCTGACTTATCCAGCGCGTAATCGATGTCTAAATCTGTATCCACCCACACACGAGATTGACCAAGCGATAGCGGCGTATTAGCGGGTAATGGAATTTCAAAGTCAAAACTCAATTCTTGCCCTTCTTCAACATCAAAGCTGTCAGACACTTTATAAGACGCTAACACTGCTGTGTGCTCAACAATACGCTCGTGCTCATTGTCATCATCGTCGGTGTAAGTTTCTTCACTGAAATAGTTACAACAGACATTAATTTTAATGTGATTGATGTGCTGCTGCGTTGAACCACCGTCAACTTGTACCGTTCCCGCTAAAACCTGCGTCGGCGCAACTTCTGGATTGTGAATAATGGTATCTACTTTGGCGCTGCCAATACCTACTGACGATAAAACCTTCTTGAAAAATGACATAGTTATCCTTGTGTCTAAATCGATGTTAATCACTGTTGCTGAGTAATCTACCCCATTACCGAGATAATTACACCTTATTAGACAAAGCGGATAACATCATTATTCTCTTGTAAAAAACGTGCAGTTTGGTGCGCGCTTTCTACATCACGTTACTTTTAATGTTTTGATAAAAAATATATTTATTAAGATTTCTTGCGTCATAACGTTCACAAATATGTAACTTATGAAGCAATACGTACTTTCTAAAAGATAAAAGCCTAAAAAACACCCAAAAACCATTTAAACCTTTGACTTATAATTGTTTTATCATTAGATTGATGGACAATTTAAAGAATAGCGTGCTGTTTTTATTGTGCATGCGTGATAAATACACAGTTAAAGGGCAAATCAGGCTTCTGTATTCGACAGTGAGCTCACAAGGAAGGTTAATATGAGTTGTAATGAACTATTTTTTTCTAATAACGATAAAGACGAAACTCTTCACCGAAGAACACAATTATCAGATGTTGTTTTGTCAAAAGGCATTACTAAAAAAGATGAGTTAATTGAATTTCTTCGACCTGAATTAAGTGAAGCCTTTGAGTGTAAAGTTGGGTTTTGGTTACAAGGTTCTTATAAAAGTCGCACATTAATTAAACCGGTAGATAAGTTTTCTTCCTATGATATCGATATCGGTGTTTATTTGTTTTTTGACGCAGAATCTGAAGAGATTGATTCTAAGGATGTGAAATCAACACTTAAAGATGCCTTATCTTCATATTGTGAAATAAACGACGAAGCAGAGCCTCAAAAATCAAAAAACGCTTGCGAAGGACTAAAATATTCGTCATTCCTTACTATTGATACACCTATTTATTTTATTGATGGCTCTAATATTAAATTAGCTACAGATGACGGGTGGGTTGAAAGTGATCCAAAAGCTATTCAGGATTGGCTTACGAACTACTATAGCGACAAAGCGGATAGAGCATTGATGAAGCGTTTGGTTCGCTACTTCAAAGCTTGGATTAATGTTAAATGGCAAGGTACAGGGTTTAAAAAAATACCCTCGCTAGCTGTTAACGTTTTAGTTGCACTACACATGCAAAAGCATGATAGAGAAGATGACTCTTTTCTCCATACAGCTTTAACTATATGTGAAGAACTAGAGTCCACATTTATAGTAAATAACCCATTGAGTGGAAGTAACCTCCTGACAATGCCTGAAGACTCAGAAAGCTTTGCTCATCAAAAACTAGATGAATTAAAAGCTATATGCCTTAGCTGTATTGATTCAAGTGAATTTGATAGAGGAATTAATTTTTCAAATCTTTTTCAACATTACTTCCCGCAAGTAAGTATAAGTTCTTCTGAGGGAACAACAGGCTTACCTGCCGTAGTTACTGTGCCTGAAATATCCATTTGCAGATATGACAAAGATGGAAATCATGTGGAAACAACTACCACGGATAATTTAACAGTTAAAAAAGGTGACTCACTTACCTTTACTATATGTAATCAAGATTCATTTAATATTTATTCAGATGCACAATGGACAGTTAGGAATGTAGGTGGTCAAGCAACAGATGCTAATGATATTGGGCATAAGGTTGTTGGAAGGCTAAATGAAAGCCATAAAAGGGATACATCATATACAGGCTCACATACTATGGAGTGTATGATTACTCATAACGGAATGGTAAAAGGCTTTCAGGCTATTAATGTCCAAGTGAAGCCAGCCAGTACCTTAAGGCGAAAGAAAATATTTAAAGGTTGGAGGCGCTAATTATGTGGGATCTTTTTCCATCAAAGGTTAAGTATGGTCTCCCAGCTATAATTGCAATTCTAATTTATTTGTTTTGTAATCAATACCTCGATCAACCATTAATTAGATCTATTTCTTATACGATTACAGCCATAACGATTTTAGCGTGGCTTTTTGGTAAATATCTTTGGAAGTTTGTATATATAGACTTTTTCAAAAACAAATTTTGTCCTGATTTTAATGGCAAGTGGATAGGTACTATTGAGTCAAATTTTAATGGTGGCACTACCGTCCAGTTCCCAATTACAATTGAAGCTGACTTCTTTTCAGTTAGAATGAAAGGTAACACTACAGTAGGTAGGACTTACGCAAATTACTGTAAGGTAATCAGAACTGATGATGATTGTTTTGAACTTGAATATATGTTTAAAGGGATAAATGATACGCCGTCCGAAACTGATACTAGCTTCTATGAGGGGGCAGCTAGGCTTAGAGTTCTAGATATATCGACTATGGAAATGAAAGGGGTATTCTGGACCAATAGATGTTGGCAAAACGGAAAAAATACCGCTGGTGTATTAGAGCTTAAGAAAGATTCATAATGTAAAAAGGGAAATGTAAAAAGGGACGCTCACGATTGATACAGAAATTCGGTCTCACTCATACAACGTTTCCGTCATTTGTCCGTACAGATTGCCAAAACTGACTATTTACACTATAATTCTAAGCATTACGGAACTTATCCGTACATAGGAGGAGTTATGGCAACAGCACGTATCGATCTTCGGCTTGACGAAGAGATTAAAGCAAAAGCTGAAAAAGCATCAACGCTACTAGGCTTAAAAAGTCTTACTGAATATGTAGTTCGTTTGATGGACGAAGACGCAACGCAAGTCATCCAAGAGCATGAAAGTATTCAAGTTAAAGACAGTGTTTTTGATGAATTTATGGCGGCATGTGACAAAGCGAAAGCGCCTAATCAAGCGTTAATGAATGCGGCTAAATTTACTGATGAGAGTGGTATCAAGTGAGTTGGGGCAACGCCTTTGTTGAGCTGTGTAAAACAAAGCATGATCGCAGCTCATTTGATTGCGGTGAACCTGAGTTAAATACCTTTATCAAAACTCAAGCGGCAAAACATATGCAAGCGGGAATTAGTCGAACGATGGTACTGCCTAGTTCACAGCCCTTGCTTAATCAAAAGTATGCTATTTGCGCATTTTACAGTGTTGCCCCTAGTTCAATTAGCCGAGAATCACTTCCGACCCAGTTAGCTAAAAAACTTCCAAGATACCCTATTCCCGTTTTTCTTTTGGCACAGCTCGCTGTACACAAAGAATTTCATGGTAATGGGCTTGGTAAAGCCAGTTTAGTCCGCGCTTTAAAGTATCTATGGGAAGTCAATCACCACATGAGAGCTTACGCTATTGTAGTTGACTGCCTTACCGATTCAGCACAAGCATTCTATGCAAAATTTGGCTTTGAAGTTCTTTGCCAGCACAATGAACGAATTCGTATGTTTCTGCCAATGAAAACTGTTGAGCAACTGTTTCACAAATAGATTTACGCGCCCAATAAAAAAACGGGCCGAAACTTTCGTTTCAACCCGCTAATTTTATAATCCAGTCATTACCCACAACATACAGCAACAAACCAATCTACAGCACCGTCGACAATGTCTCTAATACTGCTTCATCTTCAATTGTTGCTGGAACGACAAACTCTTCGCCATTGGCCATTTTCTTCATGGTGGCGCGGAGAATTTTACCCGAACGCGTTTTTGGTAGCTTCTCCACACACAATACGCGTTTAAACGCAGCGACTGCGCCGATATGTTCACGCACTAGAGCAATCAATTCGCTACTAACTTCAGCAGGCGTTTTGTCGTTGGCGCTGCTAAGTACAACTAATGCCAATGGTAACTCGCCTTTAAGCTCGTCGTTAACACCAATGACCGCGCCTTCAGCAACGCTTGGATGCTCACACACCACCTCTTCCATGCGCCCTGTTGATAAACGATGCCCTGCTACATTAATCACATCATCGATGCGGTTCATGACAAATAGATAATCGTCTTCGTCTAAATACCCTGCATCACCGGTGAGGTAATAGCCTTCAATTTGGCTTAAATAGGCATCGTAAAATCGATCGTTATTATTCCACAATGTTGGCAATGTGCCCGGTGGTAATGGCAACTTGGCGACAATCATGCCTGACTCGCCTTGTTTTACTTGTTCGCCAAATTCATCGACGATTTGTACGTCATAACCCGGTACGGCACGCGCTGGTGAGCCTGCTTTGACTTCGCTCGGACAGCTACCTAATAAGTTGGATGCCATCGGCCAGCCAGTTTCGGTTTGCCACCAGTGATCGATTACAGGAATTTGCAGTTGTTCTTGTGCCCAATGAAGCGTCGCAGGGTCGCACCGTTCACCAGCTAAGTACAAGGCGTTTAAACAAGAGATATCGTATTTCTTAATAAACTCACCGTCAGGATCACAACCACGCAATGCACGAAATGCTGTTGGCGCAGTAAAGAAGCTTTTCACATTGTATTCACTAATAACACGCCAGAACGTACCAGCGTCTGGAGTACCAATTGGTTTGCCTTCAAATACAACCGTTGCGCTGCGATTGATTAGTGGGCCATAACAAATAAAGGAATGACCTACTACCCAGCCGACATCTGACGCAGCCCAAAACACTTCGCCGGGTTTAACGTTGTAAACATGCTTCATTGACCACGCCAGCGCGACAGCATGACCGCCATTATCGCGTACCTGTCTCTTATACACATCTCCGAGCCCACGAGACTAGGCATGATCTCGTA
>CAJXRU010000049.1 GCA_913060565.1 uncultured Gammaproteobacteria bacterium
GTCAGATGTGTATAAGAGACAGGCCAACAACAACACCGCCAACTTTTACCGATGAACGCACTTTTAAGCCACCAATATTGCTAAATTTAGCAACTAGTTTATAGCTCTCGGAACTACCGCCGAGTTGACTATCAGCAACCTTTAATCCCAACATTAAAATTGCAGCAATACCTGCAAATAAAAATGCGCCTACCAATAATTCAATTTTCTTACTCATTCTATTTTCCTTGCGCCATCAATGGCTAAAATTATTCTCTATAACAATAAAGTTCAGACGATTAGATTAACCAAACATTACCGCTGTTAATACGAAATCTACACCCAAAATAGCCAAACTCGACTGCACTACCGTTGAAGTCGTTGCTTTACTGATACCTTCAGATGTCGGCACGGCGTCATAACCCTTATGAAGTGCTATCCACGTAACAACAATGGCAAAAATAATGCTCTTTATACCACCATTAACGATATCTTCTTGCCACTCGACTGATGATTGCATCACCGACCAAAAAGCACCGCTATCAACGCCAAGCCAATCGACACCTACTAAATGACCGCCAATAATACCGACAGCAGAAAAAATAGAAGCAAGTAACGGCAGACTAATAATGCCCGCCCAAAAACGTGGCGCGACAATTTGATGCAAAGGATCTATTGCCATCATTTCAAGTGAACTCAATTGTTCAGTGGCTTTCATTAATCCTATTTCTGCGGTTAACGCAGAACCAGCGCGTCCAGCGAATAATAACGCCGACACGACAGGCCCGAGCTCTCGTAACAATGATAGCGACACCATTTGTCCGAGACTCTGCTCCGCACCATAGCCGACCAGAATCGTATACCCTTGAAGTGACAACACCATGCCGATAAACAAGCCAGACACAACGATAATAATCAGTGACTGAACGCCCACAACATAAAGCTGTTTAATAAGCAGTGGCAGCAGTTTAAATCCACGACCTGATGGTTTCAACGCCCCAAATAACATAGCGCCTGCACGGCCTAGTCCAGCAATAGTTGATAAGCTACTACGCCCTAAATTTTGAATGGCATTAATTAGCATGGTTAAACAATTCCTCTTTGTAATCATCACTTGGGAAGTGGAAAGGAACGGGACCATCCGGACGTCCTTGCATAAACTGGACAACTTGTGGTGACGTCTCTTGGCGTAATGATTCAGGTGTACCATGGGCGATCACTGTTTTATTGGCAATTATGTACACGTAATCAGCAATACTTAGCACCTCTTCAACATCATGAGATACGACAATTGATGTTACGCCCAATGCATCATTTAATTCTTTAATTAAGCGAACAATGACACCCATTGAAATAGGATCTTGTCCTGTGAATGGCTCATCATACATAATCAAATCGGGATCAAGCGCAATCGATCTTGCTAAAGCCGCTCGCCTTGCCATACCACCAGAGAGCTCTGAAGGGAAAAGTTGGGCAGCGCCGCGTAAACCAACCGCTTCAAGCTTCATTAATACGATTTTACGAATAATGGATTCAGGTAAATCGGTATGTTCACGAATTGGAAAAGCAACATTATCGAAAACACTTAATTCGGTAAACATCGCGCCAGACTGGAATAACATTCCCATCTTACGACGAACTTTATAAAGTGATTTTCGACTGATACCAACAAGCTCTTGTTCATTAAATTTTATCGATCCTGAACTAGGCTTAATTTGGCCGCCAATAAGGCGCAGTAACGTGGTTTTCCCTATACCACTTGGTCCCATAATGGCAGTGACTTTACCACGAGGTACCGAGAGATTGATATCGTTATAAATAACCCTATCGTCGCGACTAAAATTCATCGCACAAATCTCAATTATGTTGTCTGTTGGATTCAAAAGTGTATTGTCCTTAATGACGCAATTTATATGTCTTGAATGACACCTTTATTCAAAAATAAAACAAACGATGAAAAAGTGTATTCAGCGTCGCGAATTTTAATCGATTTTTGGCTAAGGTTACAATGATTGTTCAATTATATCCTATGTCAAGCAACGCTTACGACAGCATAATTGCCAATTAATTCGCATCAAATGATAATTATTTCATTATCACATTGAAGAAAACGACTAACCAATGGCCCGTTTTCCTCTATTATTATCTGAGTTATCGCAAAATAACCTATTTTTATACTTTCTTTTTACTAGCTAAATAGGGACAATTACTGCTTTATACGCTGAGGACTTATTTCTCCCCATGACATTCCTTGAATTAGGCAGTTGTATTGCCATCTTATTTGCTGGTCTTGTCGGACTCATCTGGAGTGCTGATAAGTTCGTTTACGGCGCCGCAGCTATCGCCCGCAATTTTGGCTTACCGCCTCTAATCATCGGTTTAACCATCGTAGCAATGGGTTCTTCAGCACCTGAGATCATGGTTGCAGTTACCTCATCAATGGACGGTAATAGTAACACCGCTATTGGTAATGCATTAGGCTCTAACATCACAAATATTGCGTTGGTGTTGGGGGTTACGGTCCTACTGCAGCCACTGCTCGTTCATTCTCAACTATTAAAGCGTGAACTTCCCATCTTATTGGCGGTCACGTTAATAGCGGCATACATCCTGTGGGATCAATTCTTAACGTTTGCTGAAGGCGTTGTATTAATCACCTTATTTTTTAGCACCATTGGTGGCCTCTGTTGGTTGACGTTACGAGATAAAAAGTTAAAAGATCCGTTGCTTGAAGAAGCGCAAGAGGATGTTCCTGAAGGTGTATCAAATCGTATGGCGACGATTTGGGTTGTCGTTGGCATGATCATGCTGCCAATTGCTTCTCATTATGTTGTCGAAGGGGCAAGTGACATTGCACGTTATTTTGGTCTCTCTGAATTAGTTATTGGCTTAACAATTATCGCAATTGGTACGAGCCTTCCTGAACTGGCCGCATCAATTGCCAGCATCAAAAACAATGAACACGATCTCGCACTCGGTAATATTGTGGGCTCAAATATTTTTAATATCCTTGCAGTCTTAGCAATGCCAGCATTAATTAATCCTGGTACCTTTGATCAAGAAGCTGCTGGTCGTGATTTGTATATGGTCGTTGGACTAACTGTTTTATTATTTATTATGAGTTGGCATTTGTTTGGTAAACGAAAAATTACTCGCGTTGAAGGCGGTATTTTATTTGGTCTCTTTATCGCTTATCAATTTTTACTTTTTAGTTAACAAGGTTTTTTATGACAACAATGCAAGCGCTTTGCCAATGGGGTAAAGCAGTTATCGATACTGAAATCGCTGCACTACAAGAAATTACGCATTTTGTAGACGAGTCTTTTGCTCGGGCTTGTCAGCTCATTCTCGATTGCAAAGGCAAAGTAATTGTCATGGGAATGGGAAAGTCAGGCCATATTGCCAATAAAATTGCCGCAACATTAGCCAGTACTGGTACGCCTGCTTTTTTTGTTCATCCAAGTGAAGCTAGCCATGGTGATCTAGGAATGATCAGTCAAGACGACGTTGTTCTAGCCATCTCAAACTCAGGAGCATCGGCAGAAATTCTCACCTTGTTTCCGGTCATTGAACGTGTCGGCACACCCGTTATTAGCATGACTGGTAACGCGAGCTCTTCAATGGCTAAATTAGCACAAATACATTTATCCATTGCGGTATCGAAAGAGGCCTGTCCTTTGGGGTTAGCGCCAACCTCTAGTACCACAGCAACGCTAGCAATGGGAGATGCTCTTGCGGTCGCTTTATTGCAAGCAAAGGGCTTCACAGCCGACGATTTCGCGCTTTCTCATCCTGGTGGCGCTTTGGGTAAAAAGCTTTTATTACGGGTTATGGACGTTGCCCACACTCAACAGCAATTACCACTAGTTAATAGTGAGGTAACGATCAGTCATGCGCTTGTTGAAGTGTCTGAGAAAGGCTTAGGAATGACTGGTGTAATAGACAAACAAGGTCAACTCATTGGTATTTTCACCGATGGTGACTTACGCCGCACCCTAGACCAACGTTTAGATTTTCATACCACCACCATTGCACAAGTAATGACGAAGCAACCCACCGTTATCGACGGTAATATTTTGGCAGCGTCGGCATTGAAAACAATGGAAGAGCGTAATATTAACGGCTTGTTTATTGTCGAAAATGGCGCTCCAATCGGCGCTTTGAACATGTTAGACATGCTACGAGCAGGAGTCGTTTAATGAATCAAGTTAATACAATCTATGGTGACATTAATGAGTCAGCGTGGATTAAGGCACAAGACATTAAATTGCTGATTTGTGATGTTGATGGCGTATTTTCTGATGGCAGAGTTTATATGGGAAATAATGGCGAAGAGCTTAAAGCTTTCCATACAAAAGATGGTTTTGGTGTCAAATCGTTGCTTAACGCAGGTATTGAGATCGCTATCATTACCGGTCGACAATCTAAGATTGTCGAAACTCGAATGACAAACCTAGGTGTTGAATACATTTACCAAGCGCAAGGTGACAAGTTTGCAGCTTATCAGGAGTTATTGAACACATTGAGCTTAACGCCAACTCAAGTAGCTTATATTGGTGATGACGTTGTTGATAAAGTTGTCATGGACGATTGTGGGTTGGGCGTAGCTGTCAATGACGCGCACCCTCTCCTGTTAAATGACTGTGACTATGTCACCTTTACCCGCGGTGGTTTTGGTGCAGTTAGAGAGCTAAGTGACCTTATATTAGCGAGTAAAGGGTTGTTAGAAAGTGCCGAAGGCATGAGTGTATGACACGAATAATTGTACTTATAGGGCTATTCTTTGCCTCTTGTGCGCTATTTTTCTATAACCCCTTTTGGTCGGTTACCCAAGAAAAGTCGACACCGCAACAAGACAGCTATTTACCCGATTTCACAGCGAAGGATATGACGCTAAGACGCTTTGATGAACAAGGCGCTTTGTCATCATTAGTGAAAGCAGAGAAAATGGAATACTATAACGACAGCGTGACAACGTTTTCGAAACCAAGTTATATTATTTATCCCAAAGATGGCTCACCTCGTTGGAAAATCGATGCCGATAGCGGCATTTTCGATCAGCAAGATCGAGTGATTCTAAATGAAAATGTCATTATAAGTTCAATCGACCCAACACAGTCGTTAAAACAAATATATACGTCTTATCTCGAAGTAAACTTAGCCACCATGCAAGTGACTAGTGATAAGAAGATTACAATCGAAGGAACACAATATAACGCCACCGGAATTGGCCTTAAAGCAGATTTAAACCTGCGACAATTTGAATTAATTAAAGATATACAGGCAACCTATGAAACTATTACGCCTTAGTGCCCTTCTTTTAGTCGGTGTATTAACTCAAACAACGGGCTACGCACTAACGGAAGATCTAAAAAAACAAGCGCAAATTAGTGCTGACAGCCAAAATATTGACCTAGGGAAAAACGTTGCCATTTACAAAGGTAATGTGAAAATAACACAAGGCTCTATTGAAATAAGTGCAGACTATTTAGAAATCTTTAACCATGGTAAACGCGGCGAAGAGGTGATGGTCTTTAGTGGCAAACCAGCACAGTTTTCTCAAACAATGGACGACGGTGCTCGCATTGCAGCAAAAGCACAGGACATTCGTTTTGAACGCGCTAATAATCTGATAAAAATGTCTAGTAATGTTGCAGTGCAATGGGGTGAAAACACCGTTAGTGGCGACGCGATCAGTTATGATATTGTTAAACGAATTTTAGACGCCGACGGTAATCCAAAAAATGACGAGCAAGTGACGACTATCTTGCAACCCAAAGAAGACAAGCAGCCCAAAGAAGATAAGAAAGTAGATGAGTAAACTTAGTGCCACCCATTTAGCAAAAAATTATTCAGGTCGTCAGGTTGTAAAAGATGTGAGCCTGGAAGTTTCAAAAGGTCAGATCGTTGGACTTTTAGGGCCTAACGGTGCAGGTAAAACCACTACGTTCTATATGGTTGTAGGGTTAGTACCTAGTGATAATGGTCAAGTGATTGTCGGCGAAACAGACATTACGTTGATGCCAATGCATCTACGTGCGCGCCAAGGCATTGGCTATTTACCACAAGAATCATCCATTTTTCGCAAACTGACGGTTTTTGATAATATCATGGCGATTTTACAAACCCGTAAAGACCTCAACAAAAAACAGCGCTTAGAAAAGCTTGAAAGCTTGCTTGATGAGTTTCATATTCAGCATATTCGAGATAGTTTAGGGATGGCATTATCCGGTGGTGAACGTCGTCGCGTTGAAATCGCTCGTGCATTAGCAGCCGATCCTGAGTTTATTTTGCTTGATGAACCCTTCGCAGGGGTTGATCCAATCTCGGTTATTGACATAAAACAAATTATTGAACAATTAAAAAATCGTGGCCTTGGCGTATTGATTACTGATCACAACGTACGTGAAACCCTTGACGTATGTGAGTTTGCTTATATTGTTTCTCACGGAGAAATGATTGCGCAAGGTAAGCCAGAGGAAATTTTAGCCAATCAAACTGTAAGAGATGTTTATTTAGGTGAGCAATTCAGATTATAGTAGTAGGCAGCAGTCTTATTAAGAAAAATAATAACGGATTTAGATGAAAGCGTCATTACAGTTAAAATTAGGTCAATCACTGACCATGACCCCTCAATTGCAGCAAGCTATCCGCTTGCTGCAACTTTCAACGCTCGATTTACAACAAGAGATTCAAGAAGCACTCGATTCAAATCCTTTATTAGAAGTTGAAGAAAACTTTGACTCCCATGAAAAAGTTGAAGCGACACAAAATGAACAAAAGTCAGAAGAGATCTCTGCACCTGACGACTATGCTGCCAATGAAAGCGGCGATTATGAAAATAACAACGACGCAAGTTCAATTGATACATCACAAGCGTTAGAGCAAAACAGTGTTAGTGATGATATGCCGACTGACACCACGTGGGATGATTACATCTCATCAGGCCCAGCGGCGCCAGTCTCCTCATCAACGGCAGGTCCAGAAAGCGATTTTACGTATCAAGGTGAAACCACTGACAACCTACAAGACCACTTATTATGGCAAGCTAATCTAACGCCATTTTCAGATACAGACCGTACCATTGCCTTTGCAATTATTGATGCTATTGAAGAAACCGGTTATCTAACCCAAGATTGTGAAGACATACTACAAGCGATGTCTGATCCAGAAGTTGAACTTGATGAAGTAGAAGCCGTTTTGAAACGCGTACAACATTTTGATCCTATTGGCGTAGCAGCGCGCACCCCGAGTGAATGTTTAGCGATTCAGCTTAAACACTTGTCACCGGATACACAGTGGCGTGACGAAGCTATTATGCTCGTCGAAAATTATATGGAAATGTTGGCGTTACGTGATTATCGCACCCTTGCTCGCAAAACAAAGCTTAAAGAAACACAACTTGGTAATGCTATCAAATTAATCCAAACGCTTAATCCGCATCCAGGCACATCAGTCGTCAAAGAGAAAGACGAATACGTTATTCCAGATGTATCAGTTAAGAAAGTCAAAGGTCGTTGGGTTGTTGAGTTAAATCCAGATTGCATGCCAAAGATTCGCGTTAATGAGCAATATGCCGCACTTTCTAAGACCAGTAAAACCAGTGGTGATAGTCAGTTTATTCGTGGTCATTTGCAAGAAGCTAAATGGTTTATTAAAAGCATTGAAAGCAGAAATGATACCCTATTAAAAGTATCAAACTGTATTGTTATGCAACAACGTGGTTTCTTTGAATATGGCGAAGAAGCGATGAAGCCACTAGTATTAAATGATGTTGCCGAAGCTGTTGAAATGCATGAATCAACTATTTCTCGAGTAACAACACAAAAATACATGCACACGCCTCGTGGTATTTTTGAACTTAAATACTTCTTTTCGAGTCATGTTAGTACGGAGAATGGCGGCGAATGCTCATCAACTGCCATCCGCGCAATCATTAAAAAATTGGTTGCCGCTGAAAATCCGAAAAAGCCATTGAGCGATAGTAAGATTGTAGATTTGTTAGCGGAACAAGGGATCAAGGTAGCCAGACGTACAATAGCAAAATATCGTGACGCCCTATCTATCCCGCCGTCCAATCAAAGAAAGAGCTTGTTGTAAGCTCTATTACGGAGGATACACTTTATGCAAATTAATTTAACTGGTCATCATGTTGAAGTTACAGAATCTCTTCACGAATATGTACACAGTAAATTTGGTAAGCTAGAGCGACATTTTGAACATATTAATAATGTTCACGTCGTCTTGAATGTAGAAAAGCTCCAACAAATTGCAGAAGCAACCGTTCATTTAAGTGGTGGCGAAGTTTTTGCACAATCATCCCACGAAGACATGTACGCAGCCATAGATTCTATGGTGAGTAAGTTAGACCGACAAGTCATCAAACACAAAGAAAAACTCAATCGTCACTAACCTAACATTAATTTTTTAAAGGCCCATTTTAATGGGCCTTTTTTATATCAGCTAAATACGACAAAGACAGTTATGTATTCATCAATTTCAGCTAGCCACCGCTTTCTCATTGTTTTCGCTATTGTGTTTGCCGGAGAAATCATCTTTAGCCTCCCTTTTCACATTGCGAGGTTCTTTAGACCAACATTACTAGAAGTCTTTTCACTAACAAATACCGAACTTGGCGATATATTTGGTGTTTATGGAGTAATGGCAATGCTTGCCTATTTTCCAGGTGGTGCCATTGCCGATCGTTTCTCAGCCAAAAATCTAATGATTATCTCATTAGCGACCACAGCACTTGGTGGGTTTATTTTCATACAAATTCCTTCAATGACTACTTTGTCTCTGCTTTTTGGATACTGGGGTATAACAACCATCTTATTATTTTGGGCAGCAATGATAAAAATAACGCGAATCTGGGGTGGCGAATCAACACAGGGAATTGCGTTTGGTATTCTCGATGGCGGACGAGGATTGGTGGCAGCTGGCATTGCAAGTATCAGTGTTTTTATACTCAATAGCTCAATACCACTAGCTTCACTATTCGATTCAACCGCTGATAAGACACAAGCACTACAGCATGTCATTGCGTTCTATACAGCTCTAACTTTTATTGGTGCTGGATTCATATACTTCATCATTCCGTCAGCCAACGAACAAGTGTTATCAAATACTAACAAATTAACAACGCTGGATGTCTTTAAAAATCTAATTGAAACAATTCAACAACCCAAGGTATTAGCGCAGGCTTTAATTGTACTTAGTGCCTACTGTGCCTATAAAGGCCTCGACTACTTTGGGTTATACGCTTCACAAGTACTCAACCTAGATGACGTAGCATCAGCTAAACTTGTCGCAGATGCCTCTTTTTTGAGACCCGTGGTTGCTATTGCAGCTGGTCTTATTGCAGATAAATTACAACCTAGCAGACTCATCAGCATCCTGTTTGCACTATTAATAGCGTCGTATCTCTGTTTCATGCCAAACGATCAACAATGGCTATTACAGGCAAATATCTTCATTACTTTTATTTTTGTTTTTGCTGTACGCGCTGTTTACTTTTCACTGCTCGCAGAAAGTAAAATTAGCGGCGCTATTACTGGCACAGCCGTCGGTACCATATCAATGATCGGCTATACCCCAGACATTTTCTTTGCACCAATTGCAGGCCGAATTTTAGATGCTAACTCTGGTATTGCAGGCTTCTCCAACCTCTTTCTTCTAATGGCTGTAATTAGCCTTATTGGACTTATCAGTGCACTTTACCTTTCTAAATTTGCTACAAATAAAAAATAACTCTCCTAGCGCAGTGATCCTTGTAACCACTTTGTTCGTATAAAGGTTAACAACCACGAATGAGGACAGTAGCATGATTCACGAACCAACGATCATTGGCATCGCAGACAGCACTCACTACCTTGTAGGTACCACCGACAATAACGGTGACTTTAGCTCATTGCCTTCGCTAAAGCGTGTGGCAGTATGCCAGTCACTTGCTGATGCCAAACAGATATTAAGAGATCAGCATATCGAAACAGCCACTCTGAACTTACAATCTGCTTATGATGAAATGTGTGGTCTAGGCGTGCCTTCGACAACAACCGAAACTATCTTTTTATAGAGGTACGTTATGACTCTACATAAATACCTAAGCGTCTTTAACCATGTAATCGAACAAGGTGAAAAGAAAGATAATAAGTATCATAGCCACGGACTCAGTGCCTGGCATGATTTCGAAGGGTATACCTGTTACATAGGTTATCAGGGATTAGTCATGACCATATACTTCCACAATAGATACAGTTATGACGTCCCAGATCGTGAGACATTAGCTGAGTTTGAAACATTAATCGATAGACTCATTATCGATAAGACTTTTCATGAGTAAATTGCTCATTATCCTGACTTCATTAATTTCTAGCCAAGCAACTCCGGTTTTGATGCTTGAGAAGCCAAATTTCGATAACAATACTGCCAATATGATTAAACTTGACATCCGCAACGACAATTGGCGTATTACAAACGATGGTGTAATGGGCGGTTTGTCCCAAGGAAGCGTTCAACAAAGCGCGTCTAGCATTGTTTTTTCTGGAAATTTATCGACAAAGAACAATGGTGGCTTTAGTAGTGTTTTCATGCCTTTAAACGACGTTCCACAAAATTTATCGACTATTGCCATGACAGTGATAGGCGATGGAAAATTATACCAATTAAGATTTCGTCGTTATTATCAAGGTTACTTAATTAGCTATAAACTGCCATTTAAAACGATAGCGAATCACACAACCACTCATCAATTCAAATTAGCTCAAGCCCAAGCGACCTTTCGAGGTAGAATACTCACGAATGTTCCGCCATTAACTAGTGAAAGTATTGTTAGCATAGGCTTACTAATCAGCTCAGAGAAATCAACTGAGTTTTCTATTACCCTTCATAAAATTAATTTGGGAGAGTAAACCATGAATAAAATTAGCCCTAAATCGTTGCTACATAGCAAATGGACTAAGATAAGTGTCATCAATAAGGAAAAGCACTTTGCCATTACCAAAGTTAGTTATGATGAAGAACAAAGCATTGAAGAGTGTATTATTCAAGCAGTAATTAACAACAACGAATACAGCATTAACTGGCGTGATTTAAAAAACCCACAACAATGGAAACTAGGTTGGCAGTAGATTGATAAATAATCACCATGGAATGTGTTTCCCCTGCCAATCGACATAACTCAGTTCACCATTCACCGATGAGTTTTTAACAATCTCAAGCAGTTTTTCAGCCACGAAATGCGGCGTAAAAAGCTTAGCTGGCAGCACATTTTTAGCAAAAGGCTTAGAAAGTGGCGAATCAGTTGTTCCGGGATGAAAAGAAATCAATTTTACATTCTTAGCTCGACGAGCTAACTCAATTGCCGCTGATTTAAGTAGCATATTTAATGCCGCTTTCGATGCTCGATAACTATACCAACCACCTAAATAGTTATCGCCAATGCTCCCGATGCGGGCGGAGAAAAAAGTTAATTTACAGCTGTTTTTACCGCGAATCAAAGGCACTAAATATTTGAGCCACAATAACGGCGTTATTGCGTTAGAGGTCATGATTTGTGTAAAGGAATCAGCCGACAAGTCTTCTAGTTTTCTTTCAGGAAAGCAAGTATCACTATGAAGCACTCCATGACACACAAAAACGCGCCTGATGACAGAACCCTTCATTTCATCACGTACTTGCGAAGCAGCCCCAGCAATAGCTCCTTCGCTATAATCAGGCACAGTAATACACACTGCCGATTTAAAAGATTGGTGCTGATAAAAACTTACATCACGACTAATGACAATCAACGTCCCTTCGTCGCATATGGCGCTGGCTAATGCTTTGGCAATCTCACTATTTACCCCTATTATCAACGTTAAGTCGTTTGTCATAGCACACTCCATTCTCACAATGCGCTTTGCCTAAACCAAAACGACGATGTAAGAAACTAGAAATCTGGTGACGGTATTTAGCCACCAATAAATAAATCTGATGAGCAATGCTTTTGAAAACTGGCCACTGTAAAGGTGCCACCCAAAAGCCTAATCCCACTAACTGCCAAGCACGATGTGTAACATCCAGTGCTAACAACACATTCCCTTGATAGCGACCATGTAGCACTTTCATCGCTTCTTGCTTATTAATATCAGGATAATGAAGAAACTCACTACTATGAATATTCACTAGCTTTATTGTGCCGGCTTTGTCGCGTCTGGTTAGTTTATCCATTTCTAAGCAACACATTGGGCATTCACCATCATAAAAAATGATTAATTTGTCCCTCACTTCACCAGTTCCTGATTCAATGCCACACGCAGTTCATTTAACGCGTTAATCGAAAAACCACGATCATAGAAATAAACGATTTTCCCTGTCCTATCTAATAGCAACACCCGGGCATTATTTGGGTTTATATTCCCTGTAAACGCCTGCACTCGTTCGCCATCTTGATAGACTGTGATGACACCTTGCCACAGCTCTTTAGGGATCCCCGCTCGCATTCCATTATCAATCATCGTGCTGAACATACGAGGAAACATTCCAGCGATAGTGGGTATTTCATAAGCTAAAACTGCCGTTTGTGTCATATCTAATCCAATTAGCCATCGATCAATATCAAATTGAGCGTCTTGTTTATAACCAACTAACAGTAATACTGGTTGTCCCGCGAATGCATGAGGAATGGTGACAGGCGTTTTTTCTAAATTCTCACCTGACACTACTGGAAAGTTCTTTCCAGTAACGTCATTATTTTGATAGGACGCGCTGCAACTCATTAAATTCACAGCGATAAACATAACTAATAAATAACGCATAACTGACTCTTTTGTAATTTTACTTGTTGTATATATACGTATCCGACAAATTTTAGATCACCCTAAAATAAAAAACCTCGCAAAAGCGAGGTTTCAATACGCAACAAAGCCATAAACTACCTAATGTTTAAATCACGCGCTAATTCGACCAATGCATCACTATTTAACTCAGCGATACTCTTAGCACCTGTTAAAGTCATTGCAACGCGCATCTCTTTTTCCATTAAATCCAACAGATTGTAAACCCCCGCTTCACCATCTGCTGCTAACGCATAAACAAATGCTCTGCCTAACATGGTGCAGTCTGCGCCCAACGCAATCATTCGAACCACATCCAAGCCAGTTCGAATACCAGAGTCTACTAAGATTTTTAAGTCACCTTTTACAGCATCGGCAATAGGTGGTAACGCCTTGGCGGTAGAGAGCACACCATCTAATTGGCGTCCGCCATGGTTTGAAACCACGATGCCATCAGCACCGAAGCGTACGGCATCTTGAGCATCTTGTTTATCTAAAATACCTTTAATAATCATTGGCCCATCCCAATAGTCGCGGATCCATTCCAAATCAGACCACGAAATTGAGGGGTCGAAATTATTACCAAGCCAGCCAATATAATCTTCAAGTTTAGTCGGTTCACCACAATAGGTTGAAATGTTCCCTAAATCATGAGGTTTCCCCATCACACCAACGTCCCACGCCCAGCGAGGATGCATAGTTGATTGCATCACACGGCGTAATGCTGCATTGGGCCCACTCATACCAGAATGCGCATCACGATGACGAGCGCCCGGTACAGGCATATCTACGGTAAAGACCAAGGTTTTTACCCCAGCCGCTTTAGCACGTTCAAGCACGTTGCGCATAAAGCCGCGGTCTTTTAGTACATATAATTGAAACCACATTGGGCGTGAAATAGCTGGCACAACTTCTTCGATGGGACACACTGATACCGTCGACATAGTAAAAGGAACACCTTTTCGCTCCGCAGCTTTTGCCGCTTGCACTTCACCACGTCGCGCATACATACCAGTTAAGCCAACGGGAGCTAGTGCGATCGGTAGCCCTAATTTTTCACCAAACAACTCAGTATCTAAGCTCAAGTCTGACATATTTCGAAGCACACGCTGGCGCAACGCAATATTTGCTAAATCATCACTATTTCGACGCATTGTTTGCTCATCATAAGAGCCGCCATCGATATAATGAAAAAGAAATGGCGGTAACTTCGCCTTAGCCGCTGCGCGGTAATCTGTAGAGGCAGAAATAATCATAAAATATACCTAAATATGTAGTACTTGATGCTGTGATTCATCACAAAACATCAGTGTTTCATTACTTATCCAAACCTTATCCCACAATCATCATTTAAATATATGGAAACAATGAAAATGACTATTTCCAAAAACATCACAATGAATATGATTGAATGAGGAATCAAGCAATTAGGTACAATTATGAATAAGTTAACCATATAGATAGTAGAAAAAGGTAACTTAAAAAGATAGCTCAGCAGCTACTACATTGGTCTAGCAGCTTATGATTCACGAAGACTGTTTACTACAATTGTTTCTTGAAGAATCGGCTATATGGATCTTCCTGATAATTACCAAAAGCACTACAAGCAACAAACCCGTGCTTTTCATACATTGCGATGGCAGGTTTAAAGGCGTCGTGACTACCTGTTTCCAAGTAAAGAGTGTCATAGCCACGTAGACGTGCTTCATCAGTTATTACTGTTAGTAATTGCTGAGCAACGCCTTGTCGCAAGTATCCAGGGCTCGTTTTCATTGATTTAAGTTCGCCGCTGTCAGCTGATAACTGTTTGAGGCCTCCACACCCTGCAAGTTCGTCGTCATGACGAGCGCCCCAAAAAGTTAGCTCAGAGCATTCATGCCGCAGTGCATCTACAGCATGAATGCTCTCAGCAGGAGAATACGTCTGCATCAACTGCAAATGTGCATTTAACAAGTTTGCTATTGCGCCATCACTTAAATCATCTACCGATATATCAAATACCATTAGTTATTTGCTCAATCATTTATTGAAATGAGCACCATTATGCCTCGATAAAAAATCGAGGAAAAAATAATTTGAATAGAAAAAGACTAAAAAGAGTTTTACGTAATTTATTTCAGGCATAAAAAAACCAACTTTCGTTGGTTTATTTATACATGAAGTGGTACCGGTAGGCGGACTTGAACCGCCACGCCCGAAGGCAACGGATTTTGAATCCGTCATGTCTACCAATTCCATCACACCGGCATTTCATGTAGCTATTTAACAAGATGATTGCTAAATATGTGCAGGCATTATACCTAGGCTTGCCATGTTGGCAAGCCTGATTTATGTAAAATAGCCTTATTTGTTGGTCACTTGAGCTTATTCGTTGAAATAACGAACAGCGTCATGTTTAACGACGTTTTCTACGGCGACGTTTCTTAGGGTGTTCGTCTAAGTCAGACACAAGTTCTTCTTCTAACTCATCATTATCAATCGAACCATCAGAATCCGTTACCCTAGCACCAATGCTTCCATCATCAACATACTTTCCTTGGAGAATGTAGTCGAAATCACCTTCAGCTGCGGCTGAAGCCTGTGGTTTCTCATAAGACTGTGGCTTATCTTCAGTGATGGTCATTGATTGTATCTTAGCGGCAATAGCAAGATCTTCTGCGGTAATATCTTCGCTAAACTCTACTCTCTCAACCTTTCTTTGCACAGGTTTAGCAGTCGAAGCAGGCACTGCATCTTCAACCAATTCAGATAATGAAGCCGCCGCTTTATTAGCTGATGCGCTTGGCACAGCTTCAGATTTCGAAGTAACGCGTTCAATTACCGGACTAGCAGCAGTATCTGATGTTTTCTCTGTCGCTTTATCAGGCACAGACTCATCATTAATTGAGAAACTATCAGACTCGGTAATTCTAGCACTTGGGGCTTCTTCCGTAATCTGCTTAGCAGTTTCTGGCTCAACAACTGTTTTTTCCGTTACTGGATCTTTTTTAGTAATAGAAACAGATTCAGCAGCAACAGCCGTAGCTGGAGTATCAGAAGTTACTGCTGATTGCTTCTTTTCGATGGTTTCCTCAACAACGTTTGGCTCTTGAGCTTGCTCTAACGATGAGCTGTTCTTAAATTCTTGAGTAACAGCGGAAAAATCGCGTTTATCTTTAGTCGCACTTTGTTTAAAGTTTTGTAAATTAGCTTTTAATCGTGCGTATTGTTGCTCGATATTATTCAACGTTTCTTGCACATCGAGATTACAGTTATGGGTTAACTCTTTGTGATATTCCACTTCAGACTCAAATTCAGCCAAAGCATTAATTGCATGAACTATTTTGTTATCAAGCACGTTAAGCTTCTCAACTAACGCTTTTTCTTTAACAATAAACTGTTCAATTAATTCTTCGGGAACAACACTTGGTGCCCTAGGTGCTTTCACTACGTGAGCAAAATCAGCAATTTGAGTTATCGGCATCCAATGGGTAAAAGATGGGTTCCATGCATAAGCATGCGGATGTTCTGTTGCATACTTTAGTGCTTCGTCCCCTGATAAAGCTGGGGTTAATTGGTCGTTATGACTAAAAATCCAAGATTTCATAGCATTCTCACTATTTATAATTATTCTTATCCGTAAAAACTATTGAATACGACATATTTCAATCAATAGCGATATTAGTTGTCCTGCATAGTATCAACTTAAAGTACTAATTTAAACTTACGATTCGTATATCCTTATATCGTTATATCGTTTTATTGATACAAACTCATTTGCTTTTGTTAAACTATCGCCACACTAATTTAATACACAAAAAGAATGAAAGAATCAGATAATACAGTTCCAGAAAATCATGCGGATTTTTTACGTGCAGGAATCATGAGACGCCTTGGTGCGTTGATGTATGACACACTCGTCGCGATGGCTGTTTATGCAATAGCTCACTTTATTGGCTTCATTGTAATTGCGCTGCTAGCCCAATTGAATCCAACATTTTGTAGTGATAATGCCGACATTCAGCAATGTATTATTACAAGCGATGTATATTCTGGTTATTTGATTTTTGCGGTTTGCTTTTTCTTTATCTGGTTTTGGACACATGGTGGACAAACCTTAGGTATGCGAGCTTGGCGCTTGAAAGTACAACGAATGAATGGCTCATCAATTACTGTTCTTCAGGCTATTATTCGTTTATGTACTGGCTTTTTAGGCTTAGGAAATATTTGGTTATTATCAAAAAACAGTGAGGGCATGAGTTTGCAAGATCGCATGTCAGGATCTGAAGTTGTGGTGCTCAGTCCGGAAGCCAATAAGATTAAAAACTGGAATCAGCTGTAATTAACCATTACGCAAGGCGGCTCTTTAGCCGCCTTTTTTCTCGATAAACAACACTATCTCGCCAACTTTAAAACCAAACTTTAGAATATCCGTTTTATTAAACAATCGATTCTCATCAAGCAGATACATCCAGTCATCCAGTGTGACTTGATAATCAGTGCCATCGACATTGATGGTCATGTCATATTGCCAGTACAATGCTGATCCGGACGTTTCACCACTCGCCAAGCCAACAACATCATCTGCTTGTCCTTGATATTTATTCGCTGCTGTTTTTGTCAGTCGCCAAATACGTGTCGTTTTCTCACCATCATCAAAATAGAATTTTTCGTCGATAATGCCTTGGTTACCTTGCCACCTTGCTACTAAGTCAACGTTAAAACGACGAGTCAATTTACCGCCGCGATCTAACACCATGCCATAAGCAACTAACTCGCCATTAAAAAATGTTTCTAAGTCAAGTTTAGGTGTCGTTTTTTGATAGTAGGATAATGATGGGCTAGAGCAGCCAACAAGTGTCCAAGCTACAGCGCCTAGTAGCAGATTAAATAGCAATTTCATGATGATGATCCTAACAGTTTACGGCGAAATTTAGGTCGAGAAGTACCCTTTGACAACCAAATTGATAAAAACGCAGGACCAAAAGCGCTGTCATCTATACTGCCAATTAGCTGTGGCGCGCTTCCTTGTTGTTGGAAATAAAACCAAGAGTGCTGTTTTTTATCAACATATAAGATAATGGTGTCTTGATCGGTAACATTCGGGAAAATCGAGTCAAGTAATCCAATCCATTTATTGCGGCGTGCTTTCTCAATATCTAAATGTTGCCATTGCTCGTCTGTGGCACTTACTAAGTCTTCGCCGTCAATGTCTCTTAAATAAGTGATTTTAAGTGCCTGAGGAAATTGAGTAGATTGATAACCTTTGTTGCCCGCAAAAAATTGGGCTGAGTAAACCTTCCAAAACATCACCTTCATAGTGCCCTGCCCCAAAGCCGTGAGTTGTTGTAGCTTACTGGTAATGTCTACAACATTTATTTTCGTATCATCAGCTTTAACTTTGTTGTCTGCATGAGTATTGAAACAACACAACAAGCTCAAAATAATACATAACCTAAACATATTGGCTCTCCTGTTGAGGTACAAACTTACGCCGTATTAGCTCGAATAGCGGCAGTAAAACACTCCAAAGTATGGCATCAATGACCATAAAATTAGTGAGTGAGAGCGATGTTGATATAACACCAAGATTAATTGCCGCGAGATAGCTAACACTGCCTAATATTCCGCCAGTGATACTCACTTGCCACGGTTTGAGCAATCTTAACCACGCTAAACTGTGATTAAAACTCCACGCCAAAATCACCCACAACAAGACAAGCCACACAGGAATAAATGATTGGTTAACATTGATGACATCAACTGCAATTAATAGCTGATCACAGACAATGCCAACTAATGCTATGGGCAATAATTTTAGATCATCGCGTTTTCGCGACGACAGCATCAAGTGAATAGCTAATACGGCACTCATTATCCAAACGGCGAACTCAGTGAATAATACCGCACTCCACCAGCACAATTGAAAGGACGCCGCGTTAATAATCCAAAATAACCGCATCGTGACTGTCTTTGTATTGCGGTTTACGAGCGACGATATGATGGGTGCTAATCACACGTTCGACAAAGGCACCTTCGCAATAACATAGGTAGTAATGCCATAGGCGTTTGAAAGTACCGTCGTAACCAAAACTACTGATTTCTTGCCAGTTTTCATCAAACTTTTTACGCCAGTCGAATAACGTCCGTGCGTAATGCAACCCAATATCTTCAACGTTATCAATCATCATGTCGGTAGAATTTGCTATATGCTGACTCATCACTGCCATTGAGGGTAAGCAGCCACCAGGGAATATATATTTATTGATAAAATCGACTGATTTTCTGTAAGCATCATAACGCTGATCAGCAATAGTAATTGCCTGTATAAGCATTTTCCCATCAGGTGTTAGCAAACTTGAACATTTTGAAAAAAACTGTGCCATAAATTCGTGTCCGACAGCCTCAATCATCTCGATAGAGACGAGTTTGTCATAATTTCCCTCTAGCTCGCGATAGTCTCGTTTGAGTAGTGTGATTTGCTCCGATAACCCGCGTAGTTCAATTTGCTGTTTCGCGTAATTGTACTGTGCATCTGAAATAGTTGTCGTGGTAACCTTGCAACCGTAATTAAGCGCCGCAAATATCGCTAGACCGCCCCACCCAGTGCCTATTTCAACGAGATGATCGCTCTCTTTTAAGTCAAGTTTGTCGCAAATGAGTGCCAGCTTTGCACATTGGGCTTGAGATAGTGATGTTTTTTCATCGCTATAATAAGCGCATGAATACATCATTTTTTCATCGAGGAATCGACTGTATAAATCATTGCCTAAATCATAGTGCGCTAAGATATTGCGCTTAGAACCAGCTTGGGTGTTTCTATTACCAAGGCTAATTAGTTTCTTTTGACACTTTTCCCACAAGCTGCTTTTACTTTCTAATTCATCGACTAACTGCTGACTACGTGCAAATACTCGAATGAGCTTGGTAAGATCTGGCGTATCCCATTTATTATCAATATAAGCTTGCGCGGCAGCTAGACTACCACCACTGACAAAGTCGCTATAAACACTTAAATCATTGATATGTAGCTCAGCGCTAAGTTCGCTAGATGAGTTACCCAGCTTAATACGCTCACCACTTTCAACAATAGTAAGTTGCGCATCGGTTAACTTACCAAGTAGTTCAAAAATACCTTGGCGATACTTACCGTTAATCCAATTTAATTTGGTCTGTGGTTCATTGGCGACTATTTGCGTTTGTTGCATATCAACCTCGTTGTTTAGGGTGTGGAATGAACGGCACACCCTGTATCAATATTTTTAGTGCTTGCCAGTAAATTAATGTCACGACTTTAATGGCGGCAAATGGCAAGCTAAACCATGTTTTTATCATCGCCAATGTACTCACTGGCTGTTTGGTTAATGCCATTGTTGCGTCAAAAACCTTAGTAGCTTGCGGCGACTTGTCTAAATTTTCTAGGTGAACAAACAACTTGTTTGCAGGCGGTTTAACTCGCCATTTGTAGTGCATATCAAGCGGCATAAAGGGCGATACATGAAATTGTTTTTGCGTAATTTTAGGCTGTTCAACATCCACTAAATAATAGTGACGTTCTTTCCATGGTGTATTACTCACTTCAGCCAACATCAACGGACAACTACCATCGTCGTTAAAGCAAAAATAAAAATTCACGGGACTAAAATACAACCCTAAACTACGACACTGCACCAACATCATGATTTGATTGCCTTGCCACTGACCACCTAACTTGGCCACCTTAGATGCAATACGTTGCTTTAAATTTCCTGGTTCACTTTTTATGTAATCTTTTTCACAAAAACGTACCGGGTTGAACCAACGCGTACCAAACATCACATGTTTGTTCGTTAGTTCGTCAAGTGCATCAGGGTTAAGACCAAACATGGAAAATGAATAACTGAAAGCGCGCGCAACAGGACTGAATCGTCGATGACGCACATTGCCTGTGTATATACCGCTTTCTTGTTTGATCATAGTGAAATGCCAAATCGTTTAGCGACATCAACAGCACTTCTTACGCCATCTTCATGGAAGCCGTTGTACCAATATGCACCGACAAAGTGCGTATTATTGTGGCCGCAAATAAGCGTGCGTTTTCGCTGCGCCGCCATGCTTTTGCTGTTGAATACTGGATGATGATAAACGTATTGCTTGATAATCTTATTGGGATCGATAAGCTGCGTTTGATTTAACGTGACACAAAAAGTGGTATCACTTTCAATACCTTGTAAAATATTCATATTATAAGTTACTGTCGCAGGCTGCGATGACGTGTCTGACTGTGCAAGTAAATAATTCCAACTCGCCCAGGCTAAACGCCTTTTAGGTAATAGACTTTGATCATGATGCAACACCACTTCATTGCGACTATAAGGAATATCACCTAATACGCTAGTTTCATCCACAGTTGGCGTTTGCAGTAGCTGTAGTGCTTGATCTGAATGACAAGCAAATACCACTTCATCAAAACGTTGTTCACTGCCATCTGCGAACATTAAGCACACGCCATCATTATTGCGCTGTACGGTTTTTAATTCACAGTTTAAGTGTACTCGCTCTTTAAATGGCGCGATAAGCGCGGGAATATAAGCTCGTGAGCCACCTTTGATGACATACCACTGCGGTCTGTCAGCAACATTGAGTAGGCCATGGTTATAGAAAAACTGAATAAAGAATTTTAATTCGAAGTCTTTCATTTCTTTAAGGCTAGTGGACCAAATAGCAGCCCCCATGGGTAGAATGTAATGTTGGGCGAAAAAGTCTGAAAACTGATGCTCAGTTAAAAAGTCACCCAGTGTAATTGCAGTATCGATATCCCCTTGAGCATGAAGCTGTTTACATTGCTTGTTGAACCGCAAAATTGCGCCAATCAAGTGCCAAAACTTCGGACGAAAAATATTGCGACGCTGCGAAAATAAGCTATTTAGACTGTGGCCATTATATTCCATACCAGTGCGCTGATTGAGCACACTAAAACTCATTTCTGTCGGTTGTAATTCAACATTAAGCTGCTCTAATAACGCAAGAAAATTAGGGTATGTTTTATCATTACAAACAATAAATCCCGTATCGATGACATAATTTTTACCATCGTGACTAATATCTTTAGTTGCAGTGTGACCGCCAATATAGTCATTTTTCTCAAACACACTGACTGTGTGCTCACGACTTAATAAATGAGCCGTTGTGAGGCCGGCAACGCCACTGCCAATAACCGCGATATTTTTCATGATGTTTTCCTAACTAAATAACGTATGGCAAAAAGGCGCCACCAACTAAAAGGTAAAAGTGCGAACATAGACATTATCGATGTAAAAACCGACGGAAAATTAATGATGTGACGTCGCTTAGTCAAACCGTTAAAAATAGCGTGTGCCGCTTGCTCGCTGCTAACGCTGCCTGGCATGGGAAAATCATTTTTTTGTGTCAGAGGCGTTTGCACAAAACCGGGATTAATCAAACTGACGTCAATGTTATGTGGTGCCAAATCAATACTCAGTGTTTTGGCCAAATAACTTAATGCAGCTTTGGATGCACCATAAGCCTGTGCTCTAGGTAGGGGTAAAAATGACGCACTCGAACTTGTAAACGCTAACTGTCCGCCCTGTTTAATCTTGCTTAGCCAGTGATTAAGACAATAAGCAACCGTCATTAAATTGGTATTAATAACTCGCTGAAACACAGCTGAGTCAAATGTAAGAGGCTGGTCGATATACTCACAACTGCCAGCGTTTAACACGAGTAAGTCTAGCGATGGCAAAAGTTCCGCCGCCTCGATTACTGCTGATTCATCACATAAATCAGCCACTAACGGCGTAATATTTTCAAACTGCGCAACGAGTTCATTTAACGCCTGTTGATTGCGACCACCAGCAATCACTTGCCAGCCTTGTTGAGCATATAGCTGCGCTAAGGACTTTCCAATACCCGATGATGCCCCTGTGATTAAAATATGCTTCATTGGCTAGCTCGCTTTTTAATAAATTTCACGGCGTGGCCAAGCACAGGAATGTGTTCATACAACATGGCGCCAACATCTAAATAATCGCGATGATAAATAACCTTGCCATCTACCTCCTTTAAGTGACTATGGCCTTCAACTGAAACAGGCATAGCGCCATTAAGTTTGGAATGGGTAAACGTCATATGCCAATAAATACTCGCCTGCTCATCATTTGCGAAGTAGTTGTTTATCACGAAGCTGCAACTTGAAAGATTGGTGTACAGCCCTTGAAAATACACCAACAACGACGCCAAACCTTCAACGCGATGAAGGGGATCTTCAAATATCACGTTTGAATGATATATATCAGCGATATTGTCAACGTTATCTACGCCGAGCTGTTGATAAACATCGATGAATCTAGATAACCAATCCGGTGTTACGTTATTCACTGCGTTCTCCTACGCTTATTCTTTATAAAAAGCTAACGCCCGCTCTCTTGCTTGCTTGTGCTCTACAATGGCTGGCCAATAGCTGTTTTGCTCTGGATGCCCTGCTAAATAGTCATGGGGAAAATGAATCTTTTTAGCGGGAACCTCTTTAAGCTCTGGTATATAGATACGGATAAAGTCGCCTGAGGGATCAAACTTTTCGCTTTGCGTAATCGGATTAAAGATTCGAAAATAGGGCTGAGCATCACAACCTGTACCAGCCGCCCATTGCCAACCACCATTATTGGCCGAAAAATCACCATCAATAAGGTGCTGCATAAAAAAACGTTCACCCCAACGCCAATCAATGAGTAAATGCTTAGTCAGGAAACTGGCAACAATCATTCGCAATCGGTTATGCATCCATCCCGTTTTCACTAATTGCCTCATTGCAGCATCAACAATGGGATAACCCGTTTTTCCGTCACACCACGCAGCAAAATCTGCCGCATTATTACGCCACCTTAAGCCATCATATTTAGCTCTAAAATTCTTACCCTTGGCTAGAGACGGAAAGTGATACAGAAGATGGCGATAAAAATCACGCCACACCAGTTCATTAAGCCATGAAAACTTTTCGCTTTTTACCTCATCAAAAATCATCGGCTGGTGATACAACAACTGATTAATCACTTCTTTGACACTGATTGCGCCAATAGCAAGGTATGGGGATAAACGACTAGTGCCATTGATTGCTGGGAAATCCCTTTGGGCATGGTATTTGGGGTGTTGCTGTTTAAAAAATCCGACAAGACCTTGATTGCGCATTTGCCAAGCCGATGGCCAGCGATGTAATTGCTTAGCTAATTGGTTACTAATACTTGGCGCTTGATAACTATGTTCGATTGGTTTGGCGACTGCCACTGGTTGCTCATAAGGTACGTATGATAGCTCTCTAGCCTGCTTTATCCATGCCATTTTAAATGGCGTGAACACCTTATACATTTCACCGTCAGAAGTGCATACATTGCCTTTAGACACGACAACATCAGATTCATACAATGCCAAGGATAAATGAGTGCTCGCGATTTTTTTATCGCGGGAAATCTCGTTAATTTCAGGCTCACCATTAGCAAATATTCGCTTTATTTGATGTTGTTTACTATAACGAGTGAGGAATTCTATTTGCCCTGAGAAGTCTCCCACTTCAACGACTTCTAACTCAACTCCTAGCATCGCAAGTTCTTGGCCTAACGCCTCTAAATGTTGCTCAATGAAAGCAATTTTTATAGCGCTAACATCATGTTGCTGCCATTGATGTTTAGTCGACAAGAATAATGCTTTGCAAGGCCCTGCAGCCATAGCATCACGCAGCGCCAAGTTATCGACCACACGTAGGTCACTGCGAAACCACATTAAGTTCATCACTAATTAGTATCCGTATCTCAATCTCAAATTGTCTGGATACGGAGCTAAGTAAACTTGTGATGCCAGATATTGTTGATCTTTATAGAGCATTAAGTAATGGCTAATTAATGTGAGAGGAACTAGTAACGGCGCAAGCCCTTGACGATACGCTTCGATCTTATCCACCAACTCTTGTTTCTGCGTCTTGTCTAACAGCTTTTTAAAATATCCCTGCAAATGAAATAAGGTATTGGTGTGTGATTTTCGCGTCGCTAAATTGCTTAGCGCCGTCATAAGACCACTAATATATTCATTCGCTAACTCATCTAGTGCCTGTTCACTTTGCCCCAGCAGGCGACCTAATGATTTATAGCTCGTTAAGTGATGACTCATCACTAAATATTTATGCTGGCTGTGAAATTCTATTAATTTGTGCTTAGTTAAACCATCAGCAATAAGCTGCTGCCATGCTTGATAAACAAAGACGCGGATCATAAAGTTTTCGCGTAGTTTAGCGTCATTGAGGCGGCCATTTTCCTCACAAGGAATTAACGGGTTATTCTCCATCACAGCTTTAGCAAATACACCAATGCCAGTTGGTTGATTACCCTTGCCATGTTCATAATAAACTTTAACGCGCTCCATGCCGCAACTTGGGCTCTTTTGGCAAAAAATAAAACCACTCAAGTGTGAAAGTTGTGCCGATTTTTTTTCGCTAAATTGCGCTAACTTGTCAGTCACATCACCACTGCCATCTGCTTGGCACACTTTAATAGATTCGCCATAGATAACCTGGCGAATAGGCCTGCGTGGCAGTCCCATACCAATGGCCATTTCTGGACATACAGGCTGATAATCAACATGCTCAGCCAACTCATCCATTACAAAGTTAGAGCGCTTGTGCCCGGTGTCAAATCGTACTTTATCGCCCATGACACAGGCGCTAATGCCAATAATTGGTTTATTCATGATCTGCTCCTTGCAATTAATAAAGGAAACTGCCAATAGGGTTAAATAGTTTGCTAAAGCCTTCTTTAAACTCCATTGCATCATCTAGCACGGCGTAACATAAACAGCCGTCAGTGGTTCTTGGGCTATGCGTGTGGGATTTGTCTAACCAAATGAAATCACCCGCGTGATAAGTTCCCATATCGTCTTCAAAAGAGCCATCAAGTAGCAGCGTCAGTTCGAATCCTTTATGGGTGTGCAATGGCACAACGCCGCCTGGCGAAATATCAAGTAAACTACTGCGAATTGGCTCTTCTTCAAGTTCAAGACGAGCACGGCTCACATCGCCTAGCTTACTCCACTTTTTCAATGACACGTTAGATAACGCGCGAGGTAGCTGTACCTTGTCGTAGCTAAGTTGCACCGACTTTATGTCTATTGGTACCAGCAGTGATTGACTGTCATCATCAGTTATGTCATCAATCATCGACATCCAGCTGAGTTCAACTTCTTGTATGTCATTGCTAGCTTCATCGACGGTTTCATTATCGGTATCAAACAACATTTGAGCGTGTTGAGCGTTAAGTTTTTCAACTTTCTCTTGGCATACTGGACACAACTCATTGTGCGCTGCAACGGCTATTGAGAGTGATGCAGTTAGTTCACCTTGTGTAAATGCAGCTAACAGCTCATCGCTTGGGTGGTGGGTAATCATAGTTTTCCTCCCATTTTTTGTTTGAGTTTACTCAGTGCGAGACGTAGTCGAGACTTAACAGTGCCAACGGGGATCCCCAACTGTGTAGCCAACTCTTCTTGGGATAGGTGTTGAAAATAAACGCCTTTAATGACTTGTTGCTGAGCATCAGGTAACAAAGAGAGGTAACGTTTCATTTCTTTTTGCATTAAGTGATCAGTGTATTCGCCTTCTTGTGCCGTTTGCGCTTCGACTAAAGGCCAAATATCATCCGATAACATCTCTTCACGCTGGGTTTGCATTTTGCGCAGCATATCAAAGCTGGCATTTCTCATAATGGTATACACCCAAGTTGTTACCGCGCCTTTGTCGGCGTTAAAGTAATGGGCTTTTTTCCAGACATTAGTCATGGTGTCTTGCAGTAGCTCTTGCGCATTGGCAGACGAGTTTAGATGGGATACGCCGTAACGAAGGATCTTCGGCGCAAACCATGAAAAAAGCTGAGCGAAAGCTCGTTTGTCACGGTTATTAGCAACGGCAATTAACCATTGTTGCAGTTGCTGTGTGATTTGCGCATCCTTCATCGTATTGGTATTCCCATGAGTGTCTAATCCCTGCACTGTATGTGGCGAATTTATCATGTTAAACCCAATTCATATGAATATTAACCATTAATACGCATTGAACTTTAAAAAGGATCACTTTTATTCTCCTTTTATTAGCGTTTTAATAAATTGCTGACATTGTTGAAGATTCTGTGAAAACATTAGTTGCTGTTTCTTGCTATTAGACAGAGGTAATAACTCAACATAGCGGGCACAGACCCAGGCTAAATCTTGATAGTCACCTTGTGGAAAATTGCGTTTCAATTCGTCATGATGATTAATTAAGTTTTGTAATGGCTGTGCTAATTCCTCATCATAACTATTTTCGCAATATTGCGACCAGTGTGCGATTTCTGTCATTTGAGCTCTATGTAAGCCATCATCATCTTGAGTAAACTGTGAAAGAGACACCATTACCCTGCCTTTGACTGTAATACATAACAATCCATTATCGAGTGTTTTAAAGTCAATAATGTCGACATGCGTGCCGTATTCGCTGCTGGTATACGGCATATTTGAATCATAGTGACTAATCACAAAACCACAATCACTACTTGCTTCACTAACCAAGCGAACATATCGAGCTTCAAATATTCGTAGATCTGTAACCCCTCCGACCATGATACAAACTGGCAATGGAAATACGGGTATTGATGCTGTTTGTATTGACATGATTTCAACCATTGTTGTTAACTATAATTAGGTAATACGTAGCGATAGATGTTTTAGATCCCTCTGATCCAAAATTAATACACGGACGTATAACTAACAAAGCGCATAGGCAGGAGGCACAATGAATATTCTGATCACTGGTGGTAGTGGCTTAATCGGCCGAGCACTCATTCACAAGTTAACGCCTAGTCATCAAATTATCTTGTTAACAAGAGATGTAAGACGTGCCCAGTCACTCTTCCAGTCTAAGCCTATTAAATGTGTCAGCAGCCTCAACGACGTCGATATAGATACGGTTGACGCTGTTATTAATCTTGCTGGTGAGTCAATTGGCGATAAGCGTTGGAGTCAGCAACAAAAAGACAAAATTTGTCACAGCCGTTGGCAAATCACACGAGATTTGAACCAACTTATCGATAGTGCACATCGTCCGCCAAGTGTGATGATTTCAGGCAGTGCCATAGGCTATTACGGTCGACAAAACAGTCAGCAGATTGATGAAAGTTTCAGTAAATTTAATGATGAATTTACGCATGAGGTTTGCCAAGAGTGGGAACGTTTAGCCTTTGAAAATCTAAAACATGATATACGTGTTTGTGTATTAAGAACAGGCATTGTGTTAAGTGCCAATGGTGGCGCGCTACCTAAAATGGCACTGCCTTTTAAATTAGGTGTCGGTGCAATTATCGGTGATGGTCAACAATACATGTCGTGGATCCATATCGATGACATGGCTCTGCTTATTATTGAATTGTTAGATAGCGAATTAAGTGGCGTAGTCCATGCGACAGTCCCAGGAGCCGTTACTAATCAGCAGTTTTCTCATGTGCTGGCAAAAACGCTACATCGCCCTTGTTGGTTTAAGCTTCCCACCAAGCTAATGACTCTGTTGATGGGAGAACAAGCCGATTTAGTCATCTATGGACAACGAGTATCGCCTCAAAAATTACTAAATCACGGCTTTAAGTTTACTTACCCCGAGATAGACAGCGCTCTCGAAAATATTTACTCAAAAACCAAGTGCTAATTAGCTTTGTGCGCCAAATTTCTTCGCGCGCTGGCAGCGACTTTCGACGTCGTTATCAAGCGTCCAACCACTAAGATTGCTTTCAATCAGCTGAGTTAGTGCATTGATATGTGACTCATCACTATTGAGCGCTTCGATATATTCGAAACGCTCGCCACCAGCCTCTAAGAAATAATCTCGGTTCTCTTCACCAATCTCTTCAATGGTTTCCAAACAATCCGATGAGAAACCAGGACATACGACTTGCAGTGATTTTACACCTTGAGCAGGCAGTGCTTGAAGAGTGTGATCAGTATAAGGTTTCAACCTGTCTCTTATACACATCTCCGAGCCCACGAGACTAGGCATGATCTCGT
>CAJXRU010000050.1 GCA_913060565.1 uncultured Gammaproteobacteria bacterium
GTCGTGAGAGCCTCACAAAGCTAGTTTATGTAGTATGTATAAAGTGGATTTAGCCCACAGGTTTTCAATCAAGCTTACTTCGTTTCCATCAGTGATAGCTTGTTAAGCGGATTAGAATCGTGCTGTCGGCAGTTTTTTTTCTGATTTGGAGGGAATTACCTCAAATTGGTTATACCAATATGAACTTCTAATTTGCATGAACAGTTGTTTTCAAACAATTTTTAACGCATTAAACACGCAAAGACTAATTATTTCAGTCGCTTGATAGTTACCGATAGTTACCGGTAGTTATTTGTTGTAGTATTATCCGCAACATGGAATAGCATTGATAGTTAACGCTTTTGAAAACACTTTACACATGGATTGGATACACTGATATTCAGAATATGCACCAAGACTTGGATGCAGCGATTTCTACTATTACACTCAAGAGTTCGCAGCCGTTTGATAAGATCTTTATTTTAGGTAGTGCTTGGCAAGAAGATTGGGATGCGTATGAAGCTTGGTTAAAAAGCAAATTACTTTTAGCTGATCGCCCCTGCGATAACATCAAGGTTTATCGCGCAAACATTACCAGCCCAATTGATTATCCAAGTATTATTAGCGAAACCGAAAAGTGGCTTTCGAAACAGTCAGAAGAAAGCGCTGAGGTGTCGATCAACATAACTTCTGGCACTCCAGCAATGATTGCAGCATCAGTGCTGGTTGGTAAAGCAAAGCACAACATTCGCTTTGTTCAGTCAAATAAAGACAATACACTCGTTGACGTCGATATTCCTGTCGATTTTACTAAAACCTACGCTAAATCAGCAGCGAAAAGCATCGCTAATAAAGCCGTTAAATCTCCATCTTCTCAAAAACAATTCGGTGACATTGTCGCGTACTCTCAAGCTATGAAAGAATTGATCTCTAAAGCTGAACGCGTTGCAACATCAGAATTTGAACTATCTTGCTTGATTTTAGGCGAAACAGGAACTGGTAAAGAAGTGTTAGCAAACGCTATTCACCGTTCGAGCCCTCGCTCACGGCGGCCACTTAGAACGGTTAACTGCGGTGCCTTACCTGAAACGCTCGTCGATTCTATTTTATTTGGTCACGTTAAAGGTGCGTTTACAGGCGCAGACAAAGATCACAAAGGATTGTTTGAACAAGCAAATGGTGGAACACTGTTCTTAGATGAAGTGGGAGAGTTAACACCTAGTGTTCAAGTCAAATTACTCCGTGCCTTGCAGCAAGGTGAAGTGACACGCGTTGGTGACGACGCAACAATTTCTGTCGATGTACGTATTATTGCAGCAACTCACCGGGACTTACTTGATTTGGTCGACAAAGATGAATTTAGAGAAGATTTATTTTATCGATTAGCTGTTGGCTTACTACATATACCAGCATTGAGACAACGCAATGAGGATATTGAACCGTTAGTTAAAGAGTTAGTCGAAGAACTTAATCAAGTCGCCAGTAAGTTTCCAACCTATAAAAGTAAAATAATTTCCGATAAGGGAATTAATTTTATTAAATCTCAACCATGGCCTGGAAATATACGAGAGCTTTGGAACACGCTTAACCGAGCTTTTTTGTGGTCAAACAAAGAAATAATTTCAGATAAAGACATGAAAGATGCGCTGATTGTGCGTCAAAAGAATAGTGAAACTACGGAAATTTTTTTATCGCATAGTCAACAGGTTGATATTAAAAAACTAATTGATAAATATAAGAAAGATTACATTGTTGCTGCAATGAAAATAACAGGTGGCAATAAGACTAAAGCGGCAGAAATGTTGGGATTAAATAGCCATCAAGTGTTATCCAAATGGATTAAAGATTTGGGTGTCGAACTACCGTAAAACTGTTTATTAAACGACTTGGCATCGCCCCTGCAAATAGCCAGATAAGGAAATTAATTGAGATGAAGCAATCTATGAACTTTGAACATATTCAACACAAGTGGCCAGAGCTACACCAACTGGCTGCATTTGCTGAAGACTATGTAATAAGCGATCCTCAAAGTGCATTAGTCAAAATGCGCTGTTTTGCTGAAAAAGTCGTAGGCTACTTGTATCAAGAGTTACGTCTTCCTGTTCTCGGTAATTCAACGATTTATGACAAGTTAACCGCTGACGACTTTACTGGTGTTGTACCAAGAATGATCACCGACAAACTGCATGCTATTCGAAAAAGTGGTAATCAAGCAGCTCACGAGGGAAAGGTCGATCAACAGCAGGCTATTTGGATCCTCAAAGAAACCTTTTTTATTGCTAGTTACCTTTACATGGCCTATGGCAATGGTAAACAGCAAGATTGTCCCGAGTTTAGCGTACCTCAACAGATTAAACCGGCTGCGCAGACAGGCGCTGATTACTCTAAAAAGAACAAACAACTCACCAAAATGTTGGCTGACAACCAAGCGCGTTTAAAGCTTGCGCTTGAAGAGCTTGCAAATGCAGAACAAGGGCAAAAAATTGCCCAACAAGAAGCTGCGGTGCTTAAGCAGAATATTAATCAGCAGAAAATTGATAACGTAAAAGACATTAACAAGAAAATTACTTCAAGTTTTGATTTTAACGAAGCAGAAACGCGCGCACGTATCATCGACATGGATTTACGCGCAGCCCGTTGGAACGTGTCATTAGACACGTCGAGCACCGAGCAAGTTGGCAAAGAAATCAAAGTAGACAATCAGCCAACGCCGTCAGGCATTGGTTATGTTGATTATGTCTTGTGGGATGATGACGGCAAGCCACTAGCGGTGATTGAGGCTAAGGCCGCTAGACACTCTGTTGAAAAAGGTCGTGAGCAAGCCAAGCTATACGCCGATGCACTCGAAAAACAATACGGCCAACGTCCTGTTATTTTCTATTCTAACGGCTATGACATACGTATTTTAGATGATGCCCAAGGCTACAACAGCCGAAAATTGTATGGCTACTATTCTAAAGACAGTTTGCAGTACCTCATTAAACAACGCACTTTTAAAAACGATCTAAACACCACGCCCATTGATACTGGTGTCGCTGGGCGAATGTATCAAATGGAAACCATATCTCGCGTATGCGAACGTTTTACCGACAAGCACCGAAAATCACTCATCGTGCAAGCAACGGGCACAGGGAAAACGCGAGTATCTATCGCGCTAGCTAAACGACTGCTTGATGCTAAATGGGCTAAACGCGTACTGTTTTTGTGTGACCGTAAAGAACTCCGTAAACAGGCTGCTATTGCGTTCAACGATTTCACTAATGAACCCATTTACGTCGTCGGAAAAAGTAAGAAAGATGCTGCTGAAAGCGCACGCGTATTTATTGGAACTTATCCAGGCATGATGGGTATTTTCCAAAAATATGATGTTGGCTATTTTGACTTAATTGTCGCCGATGAATCTCATCGCTCTATTTACAATATCTATGGTGATATCTTTAAATACTACGATGCGCTAGAAGTTGGGCTAACTGCAACGCCAGTAGAAATGGTTTCACGCTCAACCTGTGAATTATTTGGCTGTGACTTTAAAATGCCAACGGCTAACTATCCGCTAGAAAAAGCCATCGAAGAAGGCAACTTAGTGCCTTATAAAATCGTTAGTTTTACTACTAAGTTTTTGCGTGAAGGTATTAGCAAAGACTCATTAACCGACGAGCAAATTGCTCAGTTAGAAGAGCAGGGTGTTGATCCTAACTCGCTTGAATTCAATGCCAAACAAATTGACGACGCAATAAAGAACAAAGACACCAATCGCGCTATTTTGCGCAATCTCATGGACAAAGGCCTACGAGATATTGATGGTCAACTCCCTGGTAAGAGCATTGTCTTTGCTCGCAACATTAAACATGCTGAATTATTGGCAACACTGTTTAGCGAAATGTACCCTCAACTGGGCAGTAATTTCTGCCGTGTCATTCACTCAAAATACGAACGTGCAGACGAGTTGATTGATGATTTCAAATCGAGTGAAGAAAACAGTATCCGCATTGCCGTGTCAGTCGACATGCTTGATACAGGTATTGACGTGCCGGAATGTGTCAATTTAGTCTTTGCCAAACCAATAAAATCTAAAGTTAAATTCTGGCAAATGATTGGTCGTGGTACACGTTTATGCGAAGACCTATACGGCGCAGGCAAAGACAAAGAACACTTCTTAATATTTGATCATTGGAATAACTTCGAATATTTCGATATGGATCCTGAAGAAGAAGACGTGAAGCAGTCTAAATCGCTCACACAAAAGGTTTTTGAATCTCGCTTGACTCTTGCCGAAACGGCGCTCAAAAAAGCAGACATTGCGACATTCGACGAAGTAACCAAACTTATTCATCAAGACATTTGCGCCCTAGACATGCACACCATTGCTGTACGTGATAACTGGCAGATGGTAGAAGCATGCAAAGATGAAAAAGTCATTAATCAATTTGCGCCACAAACTAAAGCTAACCTGTTTGAACATATCGCGCCATTAATGCAATGGCGTAACATCATGGGCCAAAGTGAAGCTTATCGACTAGATAACGAAATAGCGCAGTTGCAAACTTTGTTATATATCGACCCCAACAAGATTGATATGGCAAAAGCATCGCTTATTAGCAAAGTAGAAAGCTTGCAAATGCATCTTAATGAGGTTCGTGCTCAAGCAAGTGATATTGCTGATATTCAACAATCAAACTACTGGCAAGAGTTGTCCTTTGAGTCACTTGAAAAAAGCCGTTTAGCATTGCGTTCAATTATCCATTTACGAAATAAGAGCACACAGCCACCAGAGCCTGAGTTAATTATTGATGTACGCGAAGACGAAGCAGAGTACATTACCCAACAACGCGCCACTAAAATCGTCTCTATCGATTATCAAATTTATCGCCAAGAAGTCGAAAAAACACTCGCGCCATTGTTTGAAAGTGACAGCGTATTGCAAAAAATTCGTACCGGGCAACCTGTGACTGACGCTGATTTAGCTCAGTTAAATTCCTTGGTTCACACGCAAAACCCAAATGTTGATTTAAATACGCTTAAAGAGTTCTTCCCTGAATCGAGTGCAAGAGTAGATGAAATATTGCGTACCATAGTCGGACTAGATAAAGACGCCATTGAAACGCGTTTTACCGATTTTGTGCAGCAAATTCACACCCACATAAACGCTAAGCAGCAGCGATTTATTAGCCTGTTGAAAAATCATTTGGTGCGCTACGGTTCCATTAATATTCAGCAACTGTATGATGCCCCCTTTACCCAAGTACACGACATGGGACTCGACGGCGTGTTTAGCGAACAACAAGCAGATGTTATCGAGCAATTTATCAAACAATTCGATGTTGAGCTTGGCGACAAACCGCAAGTCGTCGACAAAGAAATTCAAATTTAATGAAGTATTAAAGCCGTTTTCGTCTGTCATAAAAAGTACAACGTAAACGACTATGAAGTAGTAGGAAATATAAAAACAATGATTACCGGACAACTAAAAAGCAAAATTGACAAGCTGTGGGAAGAGTTTTGGACGGGCGGCATCACCAACCCGCTAACCGTGGTAGAGCAAATTACTTTTTTAATGTACGCGCGCATGCTCGACATGAACGAACAAGCTGATGAAAAACGCAGTGCCCGCACTAAAAAAGCGTTTAACCGCCGCTTTAATGACGAGCAACAACACCTGCGTTGGCAAAACATTCGTCACCTTGGTGCACAAGAGCTGTATAAAACCGTTAAAGACGAATTGTTTCCTTACTTCTCACAAACCTCAGACGAAGGCTCATTATTTAGCGAGTTTATGAAAGACGCGCAGCTAATGATCCAAAAACAAAGCTTATTAGTCAAAGCCGTTGAAATGGTTAACGACTTGCCGCTTGATAGTGCCGACACCAAAGGCGACTTATACGAATACTTACTAAGCAAGCTGACAACCGCAGGCATTAACGGCCAGTTTAGAACCCCGCGCCACATAATTCGCGCCATGGTAGAAATGCTCGATATTTCAAAAGACACCCGCTTGTGCGATCCGGCATCCGGCACCGGTGGTTTCTTATCAGTTGCTTACGAATACCTACTTGAAAAATACAGCTCGCCAGAGGGCACCGACAAAGAGCCGATGTTTATTACTGAGGGTGATGACGCTGGCAAGCAGCTATTAGATGTTCACGGCAATCACATTCACAATGTGCTGTATTCAGGTGATTTAATCGAGCCACAAGACCGCGAGTTTATCGACACCGACATGTTCCATGGCTTTGATTTCGACGCCACCATGCTGCGTGTTGCCGCCATGAACCTAGTGATGCATGGTATTAAACAACCAGACATTCATTATCAAGACACACTAAGCCAGCGCTTTAGCGAAAACTTCCCCAAAGCCGCCAAAGAAGGCTTTGACGTTATTCTCGCGAATCCACCATTTAAAGGCAGCTTAGACGAAGAAGACGTGTGTCCTGACATCTTACGCAAAGTAAAAACCAAAAAGACCGAATTACTCTTTGGTGCGCTTATTGAGCGCATGCTAAAAATTGGCGGTCAGTCTGCCACCATCGTGCCTGATGGCGTGCTGTTTGGCTCGTCAAAAGCGCATCAACAACTGCGAACACTGCTGGTTGAAAATAACCAGCTAGAAGCGGTTATCTCCTTGCCAAGTGGCGTGTTCAAACCTTATGCAGGCGTATCAACCGCTATTTTGATTTTCACCAAAGGTGGCAGCACTGACCATGTGTGGTTCTATGATGTGCAGGCAGACGGTTATTCACTCGATGATAAGCGCACACCAATCAAAGACAACGACTTGCCAAGCCTAGTTGCCGAATTTAAAGCACGTGATAAAGCGCAAGCAACGAGTGATGATAACGATAAAACCCAACAAGCATTTTGGGTAAGTAAAGACGACATCGTCGACAATAAATACGACCTGTCAATCAACCGCTACAAAGAAGTGGTTTATGAAGAAGAGAAGTATGATCCACCAAAGGAAATTTTGGGCAAGTTAATGGATTTAGAAAATGACATCATGGCGGATTTGAAAGCGTTGGAGAAAATGCTGTGAGTTGGCCAAAGGTTAAATTAAGTGATGTCGTGCAAATAAACCCTAGATGTCCGAAAGAAATAGATGTTGAACAATTGGTTTCATTTGTCGCTATGGCCTCAGTAACTGAATATGGCAAGCTAGTTAATGAAGAAGTAAGAGTTCTCGATGATACTAAAAAAGGATTTACTTATTTCGAGAAGGACGATGTTTTACTAGCGAAAATCACTCCGTGTTTTGAAAATGGAAAGTGCTTGAGGGCGAATCAAATATCTAAAACTGTAGGTTTTGGTTCTACAGAGTTTCATGTTTTGAGAGTAAATGAAGAAATATTAGATCCTAGCTACCTGTTTTACATGGTTTGGAGCCGAACATTTCGTTTTCTGGGAGAGCACTCAATGTCTGGTGCTGCTGGCCAAAAAAGAGTTAGTGCTGACTTTTTAAAAACATATGAGATTCCACTCCCACCATTAGCCGAACAAAAACGTATTGCCGCGATTTTAGATAAAGCCGACGGCATTCGCCGTAAACGCCAACAAGCCATCGATCTCGCCGACGAATTCCTCCGCAGCGTCTTTTTAGATATGTTCGGTGATCCAATGGTTAACCCAATGAATTGGAAGGTAGAACCTTGGGGAAACGTGTTAAAAATTACTAATGGTAAAAATCAAAAAGCTGTTTTATGCCCTGATGGTAAGTATCCAATAATGGGTTCTGGCGGTGAAATGGGGCGAGCAAATGATTTTTTGAGTCCAGAAAATAGCATAATCATTGGTAGAAAAGGTAATATTAACAAGCCTATTTTAGTTAAAGAAAAATACTGGAACGTGGATACCGCTTTTGGTTTAGTTCCCAATAGAGAACTGGTTTCTTACAACTATTTATATTGGTTTTGTGTTTTCTTCAATTTTGAAAGATTAAATAAGACAGTCACGATACCTAGCCTAACAAAAGCAGATTTGTTGGAGGTGAAAATCCCCGTTCCTAATAATGAAAAGCAAAAACTTTTTGACGATGTAGTTAATCAACTAAATTCTATGAAGATTAATTCTAAATATGCTGAACGGTCAGGCATAGATGCTTTTAACTCTCTAAGCCAAAAAGCCTTCGCTGGCGAACTCTAACACCCAAAAAGATTAACAAGGACGTTGCACATCACTGCGTATATTTAAATCAAATTAAGCAATGCATTATCGCTATGAGCGGTGAGGTGAAGTGCGCAACGTCAACTATTTAAAGGAATAATATTCATGCAATCGCTCATCAATTTAATGCATTTGCATACCTCAAATATCGCCGAGGCTTATAGAGATAACTACTTCGCTCGTGTAAGAGCTGATATTGTAAAAGCCATCGAAGCGGCTAACTATTGCGAGAGTGATACGCCAGAGCAGTCCTATATCGACGCAGTTGCTGCAACAGATTATCTAGCCGCTGGTTTTCATGCCACTTTCATTGACCAGCCGGAATATTTGTTAGCTGACGCAATTAATGATTATTGCATCGAACTCGTTGCTGTTTTGTTAGCGATTGATGTTGATGTTAATTATCAATACGTTGATAGCGATGATGTCATTAGCTATCCCATCACACGATCCATGGCGTGGAAAGATAGACAGCTCACCAACTTATTACTACTTCATCCTGATATTGATATTTACGTGCTTGGCGAGAGTTTGTTAGATAATCACGATGTTAGACAATTTTTAGGTTCTGAGTATAAAGATTCTGCTATATCACCATTGTTGTTGCTTATGCGGCCTGAATATAAAGAATTATGTTTATTGCTCGATGTTGACGTTAACCATGAATTCGACAATTACCAAACACTGAGCGCGCTATTATTGGAACACGGTGACATGCAAGCAATTTATCGCTTCTTAGAAGCTGGCGGGCAATTAATTGATGATGAAGGCTTTCCTGCTATTGAATCAGCGTATTTCGCGTATCTTCATCAACGAAATGAATTTACCAAAGCGAGATTTTCGCTGTTTAAGCCGCTAATTGCAGCGTGTTTGTCTAACAGTGATAACGAACACTGGTTACAGAACTTGGTACTGAATATTAATGAAGAAAGGCAGCAAGAGATAACTCAGCTTTTAGGCATTGAAGAGGCTTTAACTTCCTTTTATGACCGTATTGACTCAAATGAAGGTAGCGCTATTTCTGCCGATGTTAAGTGCATCGGTCTAGCGGTTTATCCTGAGTTTTCGCTTGATATTACATTAGATGTTAAAACAATTGACCCTTGGGTATTACCGCCGTTTGTAAGAAAGTTATGGATTAAGCAAGCGCGTGACGGTTGTCTGTGGTGCGACATTGAAAATAGCCTAGGGCAGTGCTTTTCTTATGAAATTACTGATTTGCAACAAAAGGGCTGTGTATCCGTCTTATCCTTTAGTGAGTTTATCCTGCAACATTTGGATAATATCGCGAGCCGAGTTAGCGCTTTAATACACCGTAATCATCAAGCATTAAACTGTTTGGGCAAAAGCTATATACCTGCGCTATTAGCATTAATTAAACACGGCGGTGTTTTGGTTAAAGAAGATAATGGTCGGCATTTAAAACAATTACTGGCCAGACCCTTTGAACGAGAGTTTGATTCGCTGGAGCACTTTTATTACCAAGTGTCAGAGCAGGCGTGCGAAAAGCCGAATTACGTAGTTGAAGTGACTGAGAGTAAGGTCGACCTTATTCGGTTTAACGAACCTAACTGTAGTTATCAGGCTGTTGTGAGTTATGACTTTAATAGTGAACCAGCAAGGCAGCAAGCTTACGCGTTGGTCGTTAGTCATTTATGGGGACTAGCTTCGACGTTGTAGTGGAATTAGTGGTCAATTGGATTGTAGAAAGGAAATAAACAATGAGAGGTATTCAAATTGCCTAGGGACTTCACGAAGTATGAATTTAATGGCCAAATTTATGGAAAAGGTAGATTGGTACTGGCTGTTATTCAAGATTATGTCATTCATAAAAAACCAAGTTTAAAAGACTTTGCAATGGCTTTCCCTACTGAACTTCAAGGTCGAAAGGGGCTTTTTTGCACGGAAAATGAATTCAAGGAAAAGCTCAATTACTCTAATGATGTAAAAAAACGTTTTTTCACTAAGGAAGATGAGGCTGTAGAAGTAAAAGGCACCAAAGTGTTTATTTCTACTCAGTGGGGTGAAGGAAATATACCACAGTTTATAGCGCAAGCTGAGTCTCTTGGTTTTACGATAACGACCTTGATAGAAGAGGGGACTGTATGCACAGCTGATATATGGAAAGTATCACACAGCCCTTCAACTTTTAGCCCTGAGCAGATGCAGTGGTTAGAGGAACAACAAGTTATAACTGTCCACGAAGAGACGGGAAATGGCAGTGCTAACCACTTTCAAAACATTAAATTCGGCGATTTTATATCATTGAGCTATGGCAGTAGTGTCGGTAAAATTGTCAAAGTGTCATCAAATATCAGCTGGTTAGGAAATCCTTTACTGGATGAAAAGTGGATGATGCGCAAATATAAAGTTGTTGATGCACTGGACGAGCCTGTGAAATATAAAGGCTCTCGTAAGCGTTGGTCGCCAAGTTTCAATGGAACATGTTGGAAAGTGCCTTTGAAAGAGCATGGGCAATTTGAAAAAGAAATTCTCGAACCTTATTACCATATAACACTTAAGCATCTGGGGTTTAAAACAAGTGATAGTATCGAGATAAAAACGGAAGAATGTTCAATGCACTCAAAACTAGAAAACGCTCTTAACCGCATACTATACGGTCCACCGGGAACCGGTAAAACTTATCACACCATTGAAGCGGCAGTGACCGCAGCAGAGCCTGATTTTGATTGGGATAATGATCGCGAGCTACTCAAAGCCGAATATGAACGCTTGGTGGCAGACGGCCGAATTCGCTTTGTAACTTTTCACCAGAGCTATGGCTATGAAGAATTTGTCGAGGGACTAAGCGCTAAAACCAACGATGGTGTTTTGAGTTACTTCGAAAAAGATGGTGTATTTAAATCGATATGTGATGATGCTAAGCATAATTTTCTCGATAGCGAAAAATCTTTTGAGCAACTTAGTGCTGAGAGTCAGTTTGACCAAGCCTTAGAGGCATTTAAGTTATCGGTTTTTGACGATTGCGATGAATATCGTTTAACGGATGCGTGTTCAATTATAGCCATTGAACATGACGGTTTACGATATGGTGGCAATTGGCAATCAGCACCCATTATGAAATACGCAGATTTAAAGCAGTTGTATTTAAGTGGCGTTGAAACACGACAAGACATCAAGAAATCCGAACTAGTGTCGGGATTGGCTAAACAGCATGCTTCTTATTTTATTCGAGCACTTGAAGCTATTAAAAAACATATTTCAATTGATAATACCGCTCATCTGCATACTGACAAGCAAAACTATGTTCTCATCATCGATGAAATTAACCGTGGCAATATGTCTAAGATCTTCGGTGAGTTGATTACATTAATTGAGCCATCAAAGCGTTTTGGTCAGCCAGAGGCACTTGAAGTAACTTTGCCATATTCTGGCGCTGCGTTTTCTGTCCCTGATAACTTGTATTTGATTGGCACTATGAATACCGCTGACAGAAGTTTGGCATTGATGGATACTGCACTGCGTCGCCGCTTCGACTTTGTTGAAATGATGCCTGACTATAAGGCATTAGGTGATAATAAGCTTCGAATTGATGATGTTGAAATCGACATTGCACGTTTGCTTGAAACCCTCAATAAGCGTATTGAGGTGCTTTATGATCGCGAACACACTTTAGGCCATGCCTTTTTTATTCCGGTGAAACAGCATCTTGATGCTGATGACCATAGTGCAGCCTTTGATGAGTTAATCTCTACTTTCCAAAACAAAATAGTGCCATTACTTGAAGAATACTTTTTTGAAGATTGGAATAAGATCAGGCTAATTTTTGGTGACAACAAAAAGAAAGATAACGGGTTATCTTCTTATGTGTTAATTGGCGAACACGAATCATCTTATGATGAGATTTTCGGTGCTAATCACGGGTTAGATAGCTATGAGCAGAAAAAGGTAACCTATGAGGTAGCGAGCTTTAACAAAGAAGATTCTCCGTGGAAAAAGCCTCAGTCTTATGTAGCGATATACGATGAGCATGAGGTTAACGATTAATGTCTGTTGTTAAGCAACAAACAACGGTCTTTGAGTTTGGTTATTTAGGTTGGTGCGACAAGGCAAAAGCTTCTGAAAAGATAAAAGTTATTTCTGAAGGGGCTTTTAATTACCTTAAAGGTCTATGCTTGTGTGATGAGTCGGAAAGCCGCTTTTTGCAATTAAAGTCTATTGATAGCTGTGAAGTCTTACAGGTAAAGAATTATGCGGGCGTTGTCTTTACGCCGGATGGTACGCAAATAGAAGTGTTGCCTAAGATTGCCAAGGTTAATAATGGTTCAGAATCAAAAGTCGATGCCCGTGCATCATTACTGATGATGTTAAAAGTGCTCAAGCGCTTTCGATATCTGCAAACGAATAGTGCTCAACTAGCGAAGAATAACATGCCGTTATTAGAGGTGTTCATTAGCCAATTTTTGGCGACAGTGAATACGTTAATCAAACGCGGATTACGCAGTGACTATGTGCGTGAACAAGACAACTTGGCTTTTTTGAAAGGTAAGTTGCTGGTTGGTAAGCAGCTTAGACACAATGCAATAAATAAGCACAAGTTTTATGTTGAATATGATGAATTTTTGCAAGATAGACCCGCAAATCGACTGATACACAGTGCGTTACGTAAGGTAAACGGTTATAGCAAAAGTGCCGACAATCAAAAACTCGGACGAGAATTACTATTTGCCTTTGCTGACATACCAGTTAGTAAAAATATCAGTAATGATTTCGCGCGACTTAAACTTGACAGGAGTATGAGTCATTATGAATCGTCATTGGCATGGACGCGATTAATTCTCGACGGCTTTTCACCGTTAACACTGCAGGGTAAAACAAATGCATTTTCTTTGCTGTTCCCGATGGAATCAGTATTTGAGCGCTATGTCGCCAGCATTCTAAATAAATACTTGCCCACATACTTGTCACTCACAACTCAAGCCAGTTCAAAATCTTTGGTAGTGCACAACAAGGCTAAACACTTTCGATTGAAACCTGATTTACTGATACAGCATGCTTTAGCTCCAAAGAAAGGGATAAACCACTGTGTTTTAGATACAAAGTGGAAACTCGTCAAACAAGACAAGAGTGCCTATGGCTTATCTCAATCCGATTTTTATCAAATGTTTGCCTACGGTCATAAATACCTGAATGGAGCAGGGGAGCTCTTTCTGATCTACCCTGCACATGATGATTTTAAAGAACCAATAGAACACAGTTTTGATTTTGATGATGAAGCAAAGTTGAAGTTATGGGTGGTGCCTTTTGATATATCAGCCGACGCTTCAGATGAGAGACGTTTAAAACTTCCTATGTTCGCTTACTTGAAACAGGATAAGAATGAGCGGATCGATGATTGAATTAATAAGGGGGATTAATGTTTGGAATTGAGTATCAGATAAAAATTAACAAGGCTGAATTACAATGGTTAAAGCCTCTACTTGAAGGATGGCTTCGTGTGCATCGAGATTATTTAGAAGCAAACGATTGTACAGATAGTTTGTATTGGTATAACGAACGAGCAAATATCGGGGCATTAGCCGGTGCTATTTGGCGTTCTGGTGGTTATGCATTAGAGGAATATGGCGCTGTAAAGGGCAAAGGTGCGGATGCATCAATGGGGCGCGTTGATTTGTTTTTTCAGTACGCTGGTCAAAACGTTGCCGTAGAAGCAAAGCAAAAATGGGTGAAGTTGATCGGTAGTAACTCATGTGATTTCGAATCATTAATCGCGGAGTCAATAGCCGACGCAGTTAAGGACATCAAACGAACGCAGGATTCATCAGGGCATGACAGCGGACTTGGAATCGCTTTTCTACCAACGTACTCGAAAAGCATAGAAAACGAGAATAAATCTATGAGAAATTATTGTGATGCTATTGAGCTAACCAACTGTGATTTTTATGTTTGGATGAAGAATGTAACGGGAAAAAGCCTTGTGAGCAGTAAAAATAACCATTGTAATGCTATCGCGTTAGTTGGAGTAATGGTCTAGTTTGTTATCGTTGAATATTGAGAAATTTCGGATAGTAAATTGAAGATAAAAGGAATTATTTTAAGAATAATTTAATTGTTCTAATGACTCAATTTCCAATGTTAATTATAATAAAAACAAATATATAGTTTTACAGTAAATAGTCTAACGATGCGTTCAGCTGAGTTGGACAAAGCTAAAAAAAGACAAGGAACTGTCATGATGTTATCCCCTACAAATAGTTATCTTTATTCTATTAACGCGCGTCGTAATGACTGTCCGCGATCCAATTTCCAAAACACTCTAGAACTCTCTCCACAGTTGTATTTAGAGGAATAATCAATACTGAACTTCTAAACATCTACTCGACGTAATTTTAACTCACACTGATGGTAATAAATATTATCAACCTGTAATTATGTTTACCTAGTTTAGCAGAGTGTTGAACCTTAAATTTATATAAAACAATGAGATAGATTTTGGCATGGTTTTCGTAATAGGAAGGTTAACTGATAGCAAGACATGTGTTATGTCTATCGAAATAAGAATCAAATAAGGAAAATTTATGACAGTGTCATTAAAGAATTTTAATCAAGCATTGAGTGAAGCGCAGCAACTTTTTGACTGCTTTGAAGCATTAAATGGACAAGAAGCTATCGCTGCACCAGACGCGTTAAAAAAGGCGAGCCTGATATTGACACTGACAGCATGGGAAACCTATGTAGAAGATGTGGCAATGGAATTGTTTTACGAGCAAATTAAGATATTAAAGGGTTCTAATTTAGGGGGCTTCGCCGAGAAGCAGTTAGTGAAACGCTTGAAATTCTTTCACAACCCAAATACGAGAAAAACAAAGGATTTATTTGAAGAGTTTTTTAACTTTGATGTCACTGAACATTGGCGTTGGAATAATGTTGAGCCTAAAGAAGCACGAGATCAGCTCAATAGGTGGATTAGCAAACGCGGAGACGCTGTACATCGTGCCACGGTTGATTATACGCAGCCGCAGGTCATTAACAAAAAAGAGCTTTCAAAGTGTTTACAGTTCTTCAAAGAACTCGCCCAAGCGACAGATAAAGCATTAGAACAGTTGTAATAGAATTTATTAAGGAACAACCATGGATTTACAAACAAGAATTAGAAAAATCGTAGAGCATATCGCAGATGGCATGCATGAGCGTGAAGATATTATCGCAGTAGCGTTACTTGGTGCATTGTCTAATCAAAATACCTTTTTATATGGACCACCAGGCACTGCGAAGAGCTTAATTTCACGTCGTATAGCTAGTGCATTTAAGGAGCCTACTTATTTTGAGTGTTTAATGAATCGTTTCAGTACACCTGAAGAGCTGTTTGGCCCCGTTTCGATCAAGGAGCTAAAAGAAGACAGGTATATACGCAAAATTGACAAGTACCTACCGACTGCTGAATTCGCATTTTTGGATGAAATTTGGAAGTCGAGTCCGGCTATTTTGAATTCGTTATTAACGCTAATCAATGAAGGTACATATCGCAATGGTACAGATATAATAAAAGCACCGCTAAAGGCGTTAATTGCAGCGTCAAATGAAACACCAGAACCTAATCAAGGATTAGAAGCTCTGTATGACCGTTTTATTATTCGAATGATGGTTGGTCCAATCAAACGGCAAAGTAATTTTGAATCGTTGATAAATAGTACGGCTATCGATGCGAAGGTTAACCTGCCTGATAATTTAGTCGTGAAACAAAGTGAATTGGAAAGTTGGCCAAAAGAATTAAATACTGTACTTCTGTCTCCAGAAACTATCAGCGTTATTCATTTAATTCGCAAGGCATTGGATGAGCGATTCTATGAATTAGATGTCTATGTGTCGGATCGTCGTTGGCAAAAAGCGGCGCAGTTATTGAAAGCTTCCGCATTCTTTAATAATAGAAAACAAACTAATCATAGCGACATTCTCTTATTGAACCATTGCCTATGGACAACTAAAGATAACCGCGAAACTGTTATTGATATCGTTTATGCCTGCATTAGTGAGATCGGATTTACTTCTGATATCAGCATTGCAGAACTTGATCGTGGAAAAGACTTACTAGACAAAGAGATTAATAAAGAGCTTTATCATAAAAAAGATGTTTATAAAGATATTCTCAACATAGCAGATAAAAAATGCTTTAAAGCGGTGCTTAATTTTACTTATGACTATGATGAAACTGCCCAGCGTACGATTTATATTCCGTTCGACATGATGAAGACCGCAGACTCATTTCATCCTTTAGATGCTCACGGCAATGAATTAGAAGATTTTGAATGTACGTTTGACGGACAAGGTACTTGTTCTGTCGAGGGGCATAACTTTAGGAATTATTATGATGCAACAGCTTCGTATACTCCAAAAGTTATGTTTCATAAAGGAGATAAAAAAAATGAAATAAGCACTCGACTGGTTGAGTCTTTGAGGCACTCGGTAATTAAAACTCGAGAAGAGTTACTGAGCGTATTAAAACAGTGCTCGGCTAAAAAAGAAGAGTATCAATCACAACTTAAGTCTCCTTTTGTTACAGATAATTTGCTGACAATTCCGCTAGCAGGTATTGATAAACAAATAGAAGATATAGAGCTAAGAATTAAAGACTGTCAGAGACTTGAGGAACTATGCTGTGAGTAGTTTCCAACTAGAAGCTAACAAAATATCTAATGATATAGAGAATAAATATCAGACTGTTCTTGTTGCTAGTTCCTCGATTGCGGACTCAGTAAAGGATAAAGTTGATTGTTGGAGAAGGGATACGGAACGTCATTGTGAAATTGAATTTCCTTATTATGAAGAAGAGAAGATTTATAAATCGTCGGTCGACGATTCATATGAATTGAATCGGTTTCTGGACAACATCTCTGCGTATAAATCTTTATGTGGTAAAGCTAATGTTAGTTATAACAAGTTTTGGGATAAAGAGTTAGAGAAGTTTAATTCTGTTAAAAAAACATCAACTGTAAGCCATGAAGAGTTCCGAGATTTGCAGAGCTCTTATCGGTTAATTAGGAAAGAATGGCGAAAGCTATTAGATACTTTAAGAGCAAATTGGGAACTCGAACAAATCCAAAAATTGCGTGAAAAGTTTTTAAAAAAATTACTGCGAGAATTAGATTTAATTTCTGAACTGATGAGTTGTGTGGACAATTTAGGACTAGAGCCTGGCGTTTTTTTTGATTTATCGTCCGGTAGTATAAATCTTAGAAATATCGCATCGATAAAGCGTTGGTTAGAGTATTTACGTAATGATCGCGGTGTACTAGCGATAATAGATCTAATGGGCAAGATTAACCGAATTAAGCATTCTGAAAAGATAGAAACGGTGAGTCATACCGTCACTCAAATAATGCAAGTACCAAATATCAACTCTAAAGAAGAGATTGTTGGTGTGAGGCTTGGAAACGACCTAGAACATGCACTTCCCAGTGAACTGGCATTAATGAGAGATCCTGAAACATCGGTTTTATTCGATCTAAAGTATATTGAATCTGGGCTTATGTGCTTTGATTTACAGGGGATGGATAAGGTTACGGAGTCTTATGAAACAGAAATCGAACAGACTGTATCTGAGGAGGACTCCAAAGGGCCAATGGTTATATGCGTTGATACAAGTGGCTCTATGCAAGGTGCTCCAGAAACCATAGCTAAAGCGGTAACTATGTTGATGGTGTTGAAAGCGAAACAAGATAATCGGGCTTGTTATTTAATTAATTTCTCAACAGGCGTCGAAATCTTAAATCTTTCAGGTGGATTTGCGATGGAAAGCTTAATTTCATTTTTACAAAAGTCTTTCCATGGTGGAACTGATGTTGCACCAGCAATTAGTGCAGGGCTAACTGCCATGGCCACAGATGAATATAAAAATGCTGATATGCTAATTATTTCAGACTTCATTATGAATGGCTTACCACAGGATTTATTAGAAAAAATAGCTTCTTTAAGAGAAGAAGGTAATAAATTTAACTCTTTAGTGATTGATTCATGCTTCATGGAGCATCGACTTAAATCAATTTTTGATAACGAGTGGGTTTATGATCCTCGAACCAGCAACATAGTTGAATTAATCAATTTTCAAACTAAATGCGAGAATACTGAATTAATTAACTAAATTCGATCTGAGACATAAATAGGAACTACAGAAAATGGACTTTAATACATTGAAAATCAAGCAACGCAAGTTACGAAGTGAGTTTTCTGAAGGACTAGGGCTAAGAGTGCATCGAGCGCTCAGTTGGCTCGAAAAGTCAGAACACTGTGGTGATGATCTAGATAGCCAGTTTATTTTTTTGTGGATCGCATTTAATGCCGCTTACGCACAAGATTGTAATAGATCTATTATGACTGAAGGTAAGACATTTTCGGCATTTATTACTAAGATCGTTGAGTTAGATGATTCCAATCGACTGTATGAATTACTGTGGAATGAGTTTTCATCTAGCGTGAGAGTCTTATTGGGCAATCAGTACATATATCAACCATTTTGGGATTATCATAACGGCGTATCAGATACTGGTGATTGGCGAGAGCGCTTTTCTAAGACTAAAATCGCCGCCAACTGTGCGTTAGCGGCAAAAGATACACAAGCTGTTATCGCTATTGTTTTGTCTCGCTTATATACATTACGCAATCAACTCATACACGGTGGAGCAACTTGGCAAAGCTCTGCAAATCGCGATCAAATTCGCGACGGTGTGACTTTTTTAGGTAAATTAGTCCCAATCATCATCGATATTATGATGGAAAACCCTAATACTCTTTGGGGGGATGCGCATTACCCGTTAATTGAGGATTAATTTCTGGCGCGATATCACAATCGCTGCTAGTATTCTCAGGCATTTTTTAATGTTTTATTTGATAGGTGACATGGGTTGTCACCTAGTGCTGTTATTCTGCTTGGCAACTAAGCAGACTCAAGGATGAAAACCTCGTTATACATGGATAGTAAAGAATCAATCGCTTACCGCTTAAGCGCTATCATTATTAAACTCAATGCTGGAGAATCGTTCTCTATCGACAAGCTAGTAGAGGAGTTTGGTACATCAAAACGCACTATTCAACGCGATATTAACGAACGCCTCGCTTTTTTACCTATTGAACGCAGTAACGGTAAAATTTCATTATCTGCCATCGCATTGGGGCAGCTCAATCAAAAAGACATTCGCAACTTCGCACAACTCTGCGGTGTTGGTGAATTGTTTCCTAAACTCGATAGCACCTTTATCACGTCAATTTTATCTAATGCTTATCAAACAGCTTATTTAGTTACAGGTAATGCATTTGAGCATGATAAGGCGCTTATTAGTCAAGGGTTAACTAAATTTGAAACGGCTATCACAGACAATAGAATGGTGAGTTTTACTTACAAGGAAAAACCTTATCAAGTGGCGCCTTATAAGCTTATTAATTATCGTCAAGTGTGGTATTTAGCCGCGCTTGATGGTGTAAAAATTAAAACGTTTCATTTAGGCAGTATCGAGAATATTCAACTATCTAACACCACGTTTAAGCCATGCAGTGACATCCTCGCGCAAATTGAAAACGCGGATGATATCTACTTAGCGCAAGATGCCACCGAGGTTGTGCTAAAAATCTCAAAAGATGTGGCACATTATTTTACAAGGCGCGACATTTTACCGCAGCAAAACGTCGATAAAACACTAGAAAGCGGTGAGCTCATTGTTTCTTGTGCGATTAGTTATGACTTGCAAATCGTATCGGTGATTAAACAGTGGATGCCGCATTTACAAATTATAAGTCCACAACGAATTCACGAGTTGGTGCTGCGTGACATGGCGTTATATCGCCAATTGAGCCAAGCGCCACAACCTATTTAAATTATTGAACTTAGCAAAGGATTATTTATGAGCTTCGACATATTAGACGCCATTAACGATGCCACCAAAGAGGCTGATGCCTTCGAAAATCATCCAATAGGGCAATTGAGTCTTGAAGAAAAACTATTGTATCTACAAGGGCTTGCCCTGGTGATGAATGTCGATGGCGATATTGACGCGAATGAACTGGAATACATACGTATTTTGATTAAGTCAGTTGGCCTTGAAGAAAGTGTGCTTGATGATATGAACAGCTTTGCGCAAGCGCCTGATAAAGACACCATTCAAGCGTTTTTCAGAACTTATCGCCGTCGTCCCATTGCTCAGCTTTTCTTATTTGATGCGCTGATGATGACACGCCGCGATGGCAAAGTTGATGATAAAGAAAAAGCGGTTATCGACAAGATGGCACAGCAACTGGAAGTTTTAACAGGCACTCAACGCGATATTTTCGACCTGTTCTGCCACATTAAAAATAAAAACTGGCAAGAAAGCGCGCTGTATTTTAGTTCACATTTATTAAATCCCGAACATTTTAAGCATTTATTGGACTATCACGAAGTCGATGGCGAAGCGTTGTTAGCAGAAACCCAAGAAATACGCGCTAAGCGGTTACTGCAATTATTTGCGGCGAAGATGCCAGAAATTGACCTTGATACTATTGAAGGCGATTTTGTAAAACCATCGTTAGATCATGATTTGGTTATGCCAATGCTGCAAGCGGAAATAGACCGTGGTAATGCTGAAGTGGTGAATGATAAAATGACCATTAAAGATGCCACTGAGTTAGGCGAGCTTGATCTAATGGCGCTAGGCTTTGGTTGGGATAAAGAGCACTGCGCGTTGATAAGCGTTGAGCGCCAAGAAGTTAGTGATACAAGCTTAATTAGTTATTTTGTAAATTTTGCCGGTAAATTAAACGCTGCGGAGCAACTGAATCTACTAACCAATGGCAAAGCCTCTATGCAAACACCAGCGTTTAGTGAAGATAAAAAGTCAATGAGTGTGTTTAAAGCATTAAAAAAATCGTTCCCTTATATCACAATTGATAATTGTGTTTATGCTTTTGAAGAAGGTCGGTTTTTAGACCGAATTTATAATTATAGAAATTGGTGGTTGAACGATAGCTATGAAGCTAATGAAAGCATCGTAATGAAATATTCAGAAAATGATTCTGATCATGCTGGTACATTCAATCCCATTAGCGAAGAGCAACAAGCAGAACTTTTAGAGAAGTTTATCAACGACGGTATCCCTAGAGCTCTATTTAAAGAAGATTAATCAGCAACTGTTGTTCACTCATTGCAGTGTGTCAAAACGTACGCTGCAGTCAAGGAAGTTTATTTATGGAACTCAAACTCTTTTTATTTAATCAGTCGGTGATGGTGGCCAGCCGTAAAAGCGAACTATGGCATTATCACTATGTGCGGGGTGAAAAACTTACCGCTACCTATCAATGGCAAGCCTTACATTGGCAGCAGTTTTTAGATTATTTACGCCAGAGTGTTGGCAGTGATGAGCTTTCTGAACTATCACTGAGCGTTTTATTCGAACCTAAAGCGAAAAATACTAAGGCAATACTCAGTAAATTAGTAGGATTTAAAAAATCTAGTTGTTTACTCAAGGCGGTCAATAGTTATTACGCTGAAGAGTATCATTCAAAAATTGCGTTTAAAAACTTGCCGCTTAATTGCGCAGAAGATGCTTTATCAATTAGTACAGAATCTGGGCGAAATAGCGTTGCGGAAGTGTCATTTTTGGCATTGTTAAATTCTGCGGATAATTCAGTAGATTCCTCTCAGAAAACTAAACCAACAAAAAGTAAAACGAAATTGTCCTATTTAGTCACACCACATATCGAACGTGATGATCTTAAAGCATTAGGGCTTCGAAATTCAAATGATAGTAAGCAAGGTACAGTCAGCGAAATGACCGCAACAGGCATTTACTTATTGGTTGACGATATTCGCTTATATGTGCCGAAAGATCGCATTCGCAAGGCTTTAGAAGTTAAGGCTGTACCAACTATAAAACAAGGACAGCAATTTACGGTGCTATGCAATGCTAAGGGCATTGTGCAAGTAGAAATTACTGTATAAGGACATAATTTATGACAAGTCAAAACAACACGTTGTTGGAAAAAAATCAGTCGTTTCAGCATTATGAAAATAACAAGCTAACGACAACTTCAGTTGTCAACGACGAAATTTCACACTCGCCAAACATCTTGGCTCAACACTGCCATTTTATTCGCATAGACACCATTGGCTATGATGCTAAAGACAAGATGCCACGCCGAGAAGCCTTGCAAAACGTTATTGGTGCGCTTAATAGCCCCGATTACAATTTTGTGTATTTATTGTCTGGCAATGAATATGGGGTTGAGTTGTATTTAGGGGTAACTAAAGACTATACGTATCAAAAACACAGTAAGTTCCATGCTTATGACTATGGTGAGTTATTACGAGAGTCGTTTAAGGGGAATTTCCACGGCAGTAGTGTATGTGATGTGACTAGTGAAAGTGATCTTAACCGTGAAATTTTGAGTAAAATTGAGCGCTGTAAACGCGGTTCGATAATCACCGGTATTCCATCGATTAACGAAAAGCACGAAGGTAAAGACGTTTATACCCAAAAGCTTGACCGCCTTGTTAATAGTATGGGCGGCGCCACTGGTCACTGGCAATTGATGATTGTGTGTGACGCAATGTCGCATCGAGAAATTAATGAGCTAAAAGACGCCTTGTTCGATATTTATGAGCAAGCACATCTTGCTGCTAAGGTGTCGATTCAAGAAAGCACCAGTGAAAACGAGAGCTCAAGTGTGACCTTAGGCACTGGTTCTAACAAATCGGAATCAACGGGTACCAATAAATCGGACTCAAACTCTAAGAATAGTGAAAAGAGTAGCTCGAGTCATTCTACTGGAATTAACAATAATATTTCGACTGGTAGCAATAAATCAGAAAGTAAAGGGCAGTCGCAGGGAACATCAAGCAGTGTGTCTAAATCTGCTGAGCACATCGACAAAGAGTATCAAGCGTTATTGCAATATATGGATGACGAATTATTTGAGCGTGTGAATCAAGGCTTGGTTAAGGGATTATTTAAAACGTCAGTATATGCCCTCGCCGAAAATAACTTAACGCATCAGCGTTTGGTGAGAAATTTGTGTTCAATGTGGCAAGGCGATAGTTCGTCATTTAGCCCATTACGCACTACGGAATTGCCCGATGGTGTAACATGTGATTTGTTTAAGGTATTGTCACACTTCCAATCACTTAACACCGCAAATACTTTGGGTAATGAGCTGCCATTGATATTTGGTCACCCTAATAATAAAGAGGCTTTAGAACTACGCACTTGTTTGACAGCGCATGAGTTAAGTTTAATTTGCTCTCTACCGGCAAAAGAGTTACCGGGTATATCGCTATCGCCATCAGTTGATTTTAGTTTAAACCCGAAAGCGACCTTGGACGATGATGCTATTACGCTGGGCAGTTTAATTCATCAGGGGAATGTATTAGCACATCGAACACTGTCAATAGATAAGGCAATGCTCAGCCGGCATGTATTCATTGGCGGAGTAACGGGGAGCGGTAAGACCACAACTTGTCGTCGTTTACTTACCGAGTCTCAATTACCGTTTCTAGTCATTGAACCTGCAAAGACCGAATATCGCTCATTGCTTGGTGAAATTGATGACATGGCGATTTATACCTTGGGTAATGAAAATATTGCGCCATTTAGATTTAATCCGTTTGAGTTGCTGCTTGGTGAGTCAATTACAAGTCATGTAGATATGCTAAAAGCAGCCTTTACTGCAGCATTTCCGATGGAAGCGGCAATGCCATATTTACTCGAAGAAGCTATTTACGAGTGTTATAGCGATTACGGTTGGAATACTGATGGTTGGATGGTGCCAGAACAGGCAAACCGTTATCATAGCGACCCATGGAATTGCTGTGGTTTGTATTGGCCAACCATGGATGACTTATTGGCAAATATGGATAAGGTCGTTAAAAGTAAAAACTTCGACCAGCGCCTAGAGTCTGATTATATTGCGTCTCTAGTGGCTCGTTTTAAAAACCTTACCGTCGGTGCCAAGGGAAAAATGCTTAACTGCAAGGTTTCTACCAACCTAACGAGTTTCTTAGATAAGAAAGTTATTTTAGAATTGGACGAGTTAAAGTCGCCAGAAGACAAGTGTTTAATGATGGGGCTAGTTATTAGTCGCCTTGCTGAAGCTATTAAACTGCGCTTTATGGAGCAGCCAGATTATAAGCATATTACCTTAATGGAAGAGGCTCACCGTTTATTAGAAAAAGTAAGCCCTGGTGATGACAGTTCTCGTGGTCATTCGGTAGGAATGTTTACTGATTTACTGGCTGAGGTTCGTAAATATGGAGAGAGTTTAATCATTGTTGATCAAATCCCAAACAAGCTAACGCCGGAAGTGCTTAAGAACACCAATATTAAAGTTATTCATAAGCTGTTTGCGCGTGATGATCGCGAGGTTATTGGCGACACTGTTGGCTTGGATGATCAGCAAAAGACATTTCTAACCAAACTAAAAATTGGTGAAACCATTGTGTATTCCGGCGACTGGAATGAAGCGGTACACGTAAAAATTAATCGCATGTCTTCTGATACCAGCTTATCGGAACTCGAATTAATGCAACTTGCACAAACCGTAGGTAAACGTCAACAACACAGTCCTGATGCGTTGAATGCTCATCCAGAATTTGCGGATGTAGGCGGAGATGAGTTAGCCGACTTAGATGTCGTTGCTTATGGTGCTTTGAAAAGTCGCTTCAAAAAAGTGCTGGAATCCTTAGCTGATAACGCGCGTGAAAAGAGTTTGTCAGAATTAGGAGCTGGGGCGAGTGGATGCAAATCTAAGTTAAATCGCAAAGCATTTAGATATTTTGTTGAAGATTTAACGGTGCTTGAGGAGTTTACGATCCAATCGGGGATTAATGGAAAGTTGTTGCAGCGTTACCTGCTGTCACGTTTGCCATTAACTACGTCATTCACTGACAAACAAGCTTATGAAGCCGCACTTGATGAATGGTTTAAGATCCATGATATTGATGAGCAGCAATCGCTATTTAATTCACATCCGCAAGAGATTTATTTCTATTTGCTCAATAAAATTTTTTCAGTTTAAGGAAAAACAATGAACCCAGTATTCATACCAACAATATTATCGACGCTTCAGTCGTTGCTTCCTGCTATAACTAAGGCATTGAATGTGGTTATTACCAAGTTACCACTGTTGCTAGATCGTATTGTACCTATCGCTGATATCTTACTTAGAGTTTTGCAGAATGTGGACAACAAGTCAGGTGATATTTCTGCAAAAGATTTAGGGGATAAGGCATTGCAGGTAGAGCAGCAAGGAGATATTTCTGAGCAAGGTGAAAATATTTATGATGCAGTGAAATGCTATGAGGTGGATGAGACAAAATCCAGTACCATCAGTGATGATGAGAAATATGCAGCATCTTTGTTAATCACCATGGCATCGCTAGAGGAGCGTTACGGCAGTGATGTGAGTCAGTTAGCTAGTTTGGTTTATCGTAATAGTGATTTCTTTAACGTCGATCGTTTAAGTGCTTATTTAAAAGCATGCGATAACGGTCAGCTCATTGTGGGCCAACTGTGTGATTATTACACGTCAAGCTTATCTCCTTCTGAAAAAGACTCAGTAGAGTTGTCACTAATTGCTATTGAAAAATCGTTAGTGGCAGACTCACCGGAGCAGCAAGACATAGTAAAGCATATAAGAGAGGAGATGGAATAAAATGGGTTGGTTTAGTGATGTTTGTAGTGCGGTAAGTTCAGCATGCCGAAGTGTGTGCAATGCCGTAACTAGTGTAGTAAGTAGTGCCGTTGAGTTAACCGCAAAAGTTGGATCTATGGCACTAGAAGGTTTACGCGGAGTTGCAGCTGTAATTTGTAGCGTCGCTCAAGCGCTTGGATTTATGGGTGTTGATGAATCAGCCAAGGATTTAGGGGATAGATTTATTCAAGCTGAAGGGGAAGGTATCACGCTGGAAAGCTGTAAAGGCGATTATGATCTGTATATGGATAAAATTCGAAACTTTAAACTTGACCCTGAAAAGTCTAAAACAATTTCAGATGACGATAAGCTTAGAGCTACGTCAGTTGTAATGGGTTCGCGTATTGAACAGCACTACGGTCAAAGTATCGCACCATTGATTCCTATGATGGCTAGAATACCTGAATTTCTCTCAGGTGGTCGCCTAAAAAGTTTTTTAGATGCAGGCATATCACTGAGTAAAGTTGGAGGGTATTTTTGCAGTAATCTAGATAGACGAGAGATTCCAGCTGTAGAAGCACAGCTAATAAAACAAGAAAAAGCAATAGCACCAACCGCGGACGATCAAAAGCTGCGAGATATGCTGAGAGATATGCGGGAATAGACATGATGAAAATCTCTAGTGCTGCTGTTGAGAGGAGGAAGCTTATTTAAGCCGCACTAGCCGTCTTCGGCTAGTGCGATTAATTGAAAGCTACCTAGTATGTGATCAAAAATACCGTTGGCTGTAGTCACCTAGCGGCAACTACAGCCTGACAGTTCACTAAATACCATGGCCTTCCACAAAACTTGGCTTGTTTTCTTCAAATGGCTGAAATCCTTTTGTAACTGTCGTTTCTAACGCGTGAGCATAGCGTTGTGTTGTTTGGACGTTTTTGTGGTGTAAAGCGTCCCGCGTTGCGTAAATATCTTGAAAATATTCTGTGTAGAGAGTGGCAAACGTATGTCGTACATCGTACATTACAAAGTTTTCGAGATTGTATTGTTTACGAAAAGTATTTAACGCTGTCTTATAATATTTCAGTTTTTCTTCTCGCTTTACAGGAGAAGGAAAAAGCCAATTAGTAGATGAACGGCTGTGAATAGCGTGCCTTTTCCATTCTTTTAGTATTTTGACTAGCTCACTTGTCATATTGACCATTTTTGTTTCTTTTATTTTACCCGCTCCGCCGAGAATCATGATTTTTTTTCTTTTGAAATCTATATGGTTCCATTTGATGTTAAGCGAATACATCGGACGTAAACCTGTTGAAAGGCCCAGCAACACTAATGGGGTGAGATGATCAGCATATCGACACGCAGACTGCCGATGACGAAGCTTCTTTTTATCTCTATGTGCTAACGAAGCGATTAAATGGCGCAGACTATCTTCATCTAGATCACGAAATTTAGCTTTGGAAGTTCTAAACTTAACCTGACCATATAGTGAAGGGCAGAGCTCAAAGGGGTGATGGTTGAACTTTGATGCTTTTTTCAAAAGTGCCCTTAAAGTACATACATAATTCTTCAATGTTGATTCTGAGAATTTATATCTGTTGTCATTGACCCTTTTTGCGGTGGTACGACATTGTTCCAAATATTCGACTAATTCTGCTGCTCCAATTTTATTGATAGGATAATCCTTAAGGTAAGAGAAATTGTTCTTGATTATATTTACTTTATTGGTTGTCGTGTTGGGATTTTCTAAATTGCATAGTGACTCATAGGTAGGTAGAAATTCAGCTAACGTCGGTACGTTTGTAGTGGCACCTTGTATTAACTTTGGTTTTTTTTCCTGTTGCATTATTTTTATTGAACGAATCACATTCTCTACCAATTGATCGGCGTTTTCTGACATATATGTGACTAGTTTCATTCTACTTGGTGCTCTCGAACGTTCTCTATAGCGTGTGTATATTGAAACTGCTTTTTCAGAATTAAAGCCTAATTTGCAAGTTTGATATTCAAATTTAACATTGAAATGACTCCGATTCAGCCTTATATATAAGCCTTCAACGCCCTTAACTTTAAACTCTAACATTGGTCGTTTTCCTTCGAGCCAGTGCGTTACTTTTTCAACGACTTGTGAAACTGCATGTGTAGATGCACCTGTTAGTGTTGCGTTTATTTGCGGTAAAAAATCGCATTGAGATTGCGTTGCTTCAAGAAAACGAATTACTTCAATTATTATTTTGTTTATCATGGTATAAGCCTTTTGTTTACATCAATAAATTGTTTAGTTTGGTATAGGTGTTAAGCAAGCATGCTATTTAATGCTTCCCAAGAATCATTTTGAGCGGCTTTACAATTATTCTTATCTGATTCTGTCTCTTATACACATCTCCGAGCCCACGAGACTAGGCATGATCTCGTA